>CAMBJI010000162.1 GCA_945867725.1 Bordetella parapertussis | reverse complement strand
CTGCGCCCTTCGGCCGACCCGTCGTGCCCGAGGTATAACAGATCACCAGGGGCGAGTCTGGTGATATTGAGCCGCCAGGCTCTGCATCTGAAGCGCTCGCAACAAGATCTTCGAAGCAGCGCGCTGCGCTATCCCCCACCACACCATTGCCGCGTTAAGCCAGCGACCTGGCAATAGCCTCACCAAACCTCGACACGCAGCCGCGAGCTCATCGCTGGATGAACTCCATCAGGGCGCGCTGCAGGGGGCTGGCAGGATCGTCGAACTCTTCCAGCACACTGAAGTGATTGCGATGGGGCAGCGCGGTAAAGCGGCTGGCAAAGCCGCAGCGTGCGTAGGCGCCGACCATGTCCAGCGACTGGCGCACGAACACACCTGGCTCGTTGCCTCCGGCCAAAGCATGAAAAGCTGGCGCACACTCGGGAATATTACCCAGTGGACTTTGTGCCAGTGCACGCTGTAGATCTAGCTTGAGCCAATCGTTAACCTTGGTGAACATCATGGGTTCAAGGTCGAAGACGCCGCTGAGCGTCAGGAGTTCAAAATCCTCCGCCATATCGGGTTGCCGATCGAGCAGGCGAAAGAGGCCGATGGTTGCCAGATGCGCGCCAGCGGAGTGGCCCATTACGAGGATGCGGTGTGCGTCACCGCCGAAGCTGTGCGCGTTCGCAGCGATCCAGGCCAATGCCATTTCTGCTGACTCGGCTTGAGTTTCTATCGTGTGGTCCGGTGCCAGGGGATATTCGACGGAGATCCACACCGCGCCCTTGGGGCACATCACCTGTGCGGGGAAGGCGCGGCACTCCTTGTTGGAGCCCTTCCATGCACCCCCATGCAGGAACACCAGAATGGGTGCCGCCATGGATATCTGCGGCATGAAGATGTCCAGCTTCTGCGCAGGCAGGGGGCCGTAGGCGACATCCAGACGCGAACTGTTCTTGAACAAAATGCGAGTCTGGTCGCTGCGCTCAACGAACTGACGCATGTAACCGGGCAGGTCGGGGATTGTCCGTTCGACGTCGTAGTCGGCAGCCAGATGGCTGCGTGACAGGCCGTGCGCGATCGGCTGTTCGGGGTAGGGGTGTTGGCGTTTGGGCATTGGGATTTGTTGTGATGGATGATAAAAGTGTGGACAGTTAACGGTACAGCGGACTCAGCCTGGCTCCTGTGACTCGCTTTAAAGCCGGTCAACAAGTTTCAAAAGGAATTCCTGCGTTCTGGCTCGTTGTCCTTCAGGTAGGCTGTTGAGCGCCAGATGAACCCGGCCTTCACGGGCCACGCGGTCAGTCATGTCATTGGCCGCAGCAAAGCCAGCAGCAGTCAGTTGCACCAGCGTCCCGCCCGCATGGGCTGGATCAGGTTTGCGTTTGACAAGTCCTTTTTCGAGAAGGCGATCGACCTGTTTGCTCACCGCGCCGGCTGTGATCAGCAACGACTGAAAGATATCGGTGGGCCGCATCAAGTACGGCTTGCCGGCGCGACGCAGCGCCAACAAAACCCGCATGTCATTGGCGCTCAAGTTGTAGTGCGTGCGGCTGACTTTGTCGAACTCTTCGTCGATGATTTTGCCCAGACGTAGCACGGAAATTTTGAAGAAAAGCGTGGACAGGTCCGCGTCAGGTCTCGCGGTTTCCCATTGTTTGAATTTTGTTCGAAGGTCTGTCATCGATTCAGGGGCAGGTGTCTTTTCCTACAACTTTATCTCACGTTAATCGCTCTGATTAGAGTATGAGTTGATTTTGGTGTTTACCCTATTCAATGGCGGGATTGTCAAGGGTAGCATTGTCATCCATAGAACATTTTCCATGGAAAATGTTTAGGCAAGATCAAGGAATATCCACCATGGCCAGTGCAACCGACAATGAATTGCTGACTCGCGTCGGACCGGGGACGCCGATGGGCAACACCATGCGCCGATATTGGCACCCGATTTGCACCTCTGAGCAGTTGCCTCACTCTGACTGTGACCCTCTGCGAACCAAGCTGCTCGGACACAGTCTGGTCGTGTTCCGCGACACATCAGGTAAGGTGGGTGTGCTGGATGAGCACTGCATGCACCGGGGTGTTTCGTTGGCGATCGGCCGTGTTGAAGCCGGTGGCATACGTTGTCTTTATCACGGCTGGAAGTTCGCCACAGACGGCACCATCCTTGAAGTGCCCAATCATCCGGACGAGCGAGTCCTGAGCAAGATTAAGGCGCCGGCTTACCCTGTGCGAGAAGCAGGTGGGCTGGTGTGGACGTACATCGGTTCAAGCGAAAACCAGCCGGTCTTTCCCAAGTTTCCGTTCTTTGACGGGTCAGATGAAACCCGAGTCGTGTTGCGGATTAACACCCACGCCAACTACCTGCAGCTTTTCGAAGGCGGTGTTGACAGCTCGCATGTTGGCATCCTGCACAGTAACCAGGCCAATCCCACCTGGATGGATGACACATTTACCGCGACTGACGACGAAGACTACAACCCTGGCGCTCTCAGCGTTCCTGACAACTGCCCGTCCCTTGAGGCCGAAAACACAGACTACGGCTATCACTACGTCGCCAAGCGCAAGGCGCACGCGCGACCAGACGGAAGAAAGTCGCTGAGCATCCGGGTGACGCCGGTCATCTTGCCGACCTGCCGCATCATTCCCGCGCCTGCATTCCAGTTTTTCGTATTTGAAGTGCCCCAGGACGATGAGTGGACCAGCACTTACCTACTTTGCCACGGAGAGAAGGCTATCTCAAGAGCCGACATCTTGCGCATCATGGGTCTGGATGACGAGCGCTTCTGGAATCCGAAAACCTGTGAATTCACCGCCAACTGGTCTGACCGGCTTGGTCAGGACCGCGCAGCCATGAAGAAAAACTGGTCTGGCTTCAGCGGGATCGAGCAGGAAGATGCCATCCTCGCTATCTCGATGGGCCCGATCGTTGACCGCACCAAGGAGTACCTGGTACCTGCTGATATTGCAGTCGTGCGGCTGCGCCGACGGTTGCTTGAGGCGGTTGCGATGGTGCAAGAGGGCAAGGAGCCAATTGGTAACCAGATCCCTGACTTCTGCCACGTAAAGGCACTCGCAGACACCGTGATCAGCGCCGATGAAAACTGGCTCGACCAAGTGCCGAGCAATCGTACGCTTGAGGCTGCCTAGCGCCATCGACCGGGTTACACCCTGACGCGATGTGGAACGCTTTTGGCAGGCACTGCCCGGTCAGTTTGTGCATACGGATTTTTCCGATTGATTGATAGATCTAAACCAAGAACCCAAGGAGAATGCGATGAGGAGACAATTATTCAGTCGATTGCTTGCCGCGGCAGTCTTTTGCGCGATGGCGCCTCAAGCCATGGCGCAACTGGAACCGATTCGCATAGGCATCATCAACCATGACACCGGACCATTCGCCACACCGGGTCGTGACATCCGTGCGGGCATCGAGGTGTTTCGCGAGCTAAATGGAGAGATGGCGGGCGGGCGCAAGGTCGAGATTATCTTTCGTGACATGGCCGGCCCCAACCCCGCAACGGCGCGGCGCCTGGCTGAAGAGCTGATCGTGCGCGACAAGGTGTCGATTCTGGGTGGTTTCTATCTGACTTCCGACGCTTCGCCGGTAGCGGCTGTCCTCAATCAGTCGAACACCCCGGCGGTGCTGTTCGTTGCCGCGTCGCCCACGCTCTTGCCGCAGTCGCCGATGTTCGTGCGGGCTGGCCAGAACATTGGACAGTCGGCAGTGGCTGCGGCGCAGTTCGCGCTCAAGAGCGGCAAGCGCAGTGCCTATATTGCCGTGTCGGACTACGCGCCGGGACATGACGTTCAGCGTTTCTTCCGCTCAGCCTTTGAGGCGGGCGGCGGCAAGATCGTCGATGAGGTGCGCGCGCCCCTGAGTACGCTGGATTACTCGCCTATAGCTGAGCGGATCAAGAACGCTAAAGTAGACGTGCTTGACGTGTTCGTGCCACCAGGCGCTTCCGCAGTGAGCTTCAGCAAGGCTTTGGCCGCTCAGGGTGTTATGAAGCAGAACCTTGTGATCGGCATGGGAGAAGCTGAAGACGCTGACCTGGGTCTGTTCGACGACTCGATCATTGGTTTTCATCAGGCGCTGTATTACGCAGAGTCTTTGGACAATCCCGAGAATAAGGCGTTCACCGCTGCATTGAAGAAAAAATTCGGCAACGATCGCCAGCCTACGTTCACGGCTGTTTCCGCCTATGACGGGATGGCCCTGATATACCGGATGATCGAGTCGCAGAAGGGAAAAACCTTCGAGGGCAAAACGGCTTTGCAGTCTGTGCTGGGCACAGCGCTGCGCAGCCCCCGGGGCACCTTCACCATAGACCCGACCACGCGTGAGCCGATCCAGGATATCCATATCCGTCGCGTCGAGAAGGTCAACGGGAGGCTGCGCAATGTGGTGGTCGACTCCTTCAAGAGCATGAAGGCGCCAGTCATTTCCAACTAGACAACTTGCGGGGGCGCTCGGCCCTTGCCGCTACGGACATGGACCAGATCACCCCGGCCGTCACCTTCATCCTCCTGTACGGCGTCAGCTACGGGCTGGTCCTTTTCGTGATTTCTATTGGCCTGGTATTGACACTCGGACTGATGCGAATCGCGAACCTGGCGCACGGCGTCTTCGCGGTTCTCGGGGGTTATTTAGCCTTTCAACTGCCGGTGTGGCTGGGGCTTGGTTTCCTCACCTCCACAGTGCTGGCCGTGCTGCTGGTGCTTGCGCTTAGCGTTTTGCTTGAGCGCATCTTTTTCAGGCGGCTCTTTGGCATGTCAGAGTTGGAGCAGGTGCTGGCCACAATTGGCCTGTGCTTTGCCGCCATCGCCTTGCTGACCTTCGCATTCGGGCCGAATGTCGTGCCTGCGAAGTATCCGGCATGGCTGTCGGGCAACGTCAGTCTGCTGGGTCGCAACTTTCCGGTGTACCGGGTTTTTGTGATGTGCTCCGGCTTGGTCATCCTGCTGGGCCTGTGGATATTGTTTGATCGCACAAAGTTTGGTGCGACGCTGCGTGCCTGTGTTGACAACCAGAGCATGGCCAAGGCCACCGGCATCAACGTCAACCGCTATTTCTCGATAGCGTTTGCGATCGGAGCGGGTCTGGCTGCTCTGGGTGGCATTGTTGGCGCTGGCATGCTCCCCCTTGAGCCGCTGTATCCGTTCAAGCACCTGCCCTTGTTTCTCACGATCGTTGCACTGTCCGGATTCGGGAATATCAAGGCGGCTGTCGTGGTGTCGTTAGTGGTGGGTATCGTTGACACTGCGGGCCGCTACTTCGTGCCTGAACTCGGTGCGTTCACGGTTTTCACCTTGCTTGTTGTATTGATGCTCTGGCGGCCGC
>CAMBJI010000161.1 GCA_945867725.1 Bordetella parapertussis | reverse complement strand
CGTCATCGATGATCGACTCGCAGTCAATCCGCCGGTGGCTCAGGTCAATGAAGTGGCGTTGTCAGGTACGATTGGCACCGGCGAGACCTTCAGTATCACCATTAATGGTCGTACTAAGAGCTTCGAGACCACAGCGTCGAATAATTCGTTTGAGGATGTTCGTTCCTCTTTGATCGCGAACATTAATGCGGACCCGAAGCTGGGTGTTACTGCGACGGCCAGCAATGGCGATAACCTGAAATCGATCTTCCTCACCGCCAGAAATCCTGGCGTGGAATTCACGATTTCGGTCTCGACAGACGCTGATGACGCCTATATGGATCAGTCTACGGTGGTCGAAAACGCCGCCGCTGCTATAAAGAAACTCAATACCGGTGATCTGGTTATTAATGGTGTTGCCATACCGGCTTCTGATTTTTACGATGACCTGCGTTCGGTGGAAGGCGCTTTGTCCAGCCAACGCAACTCTAGCGCTATTGCGATTGCCACAGCAATCAACAGCCAGTTCGAAAAAACCGGCGTCAAAGCAGAGTACGACAATGCCGTAATCAAAGGATCGAACACGGTCACTGGACTTCCGGGTGTGTTCCCGGAAACAGGCGAGCAGTCGCTGTTCATCAACGGTATTAAGGTCAAGATAATGCTGACCGAGGACGAGCCGCTGGATGTCCGCCGCCAGAAAGTTATCAGTGCGATTAACCTTCAGACGTATACCCACGGGGTCGTCGCATCTAATAACAGTAACGGTGTGACGCTGACGTCATCCGACGGTCGCAATGTGTCTGCATGGTTCGATGCGGATGTTCCTGGTCTTTCGGCTGCCAGCTTTGGTCTGGATGCTGGTGATGCCACGCTGCAGGAAACCTCGATCACGATCGGTGGCACGGTTGACACCACGAATGACAATGCAACGGTCACGATCAATGGCATTACGATCACATCGGATGCGGCCACCACAGGTTCGCAATCTGATTTGGCAGCCAAGCTGCTCCAGGCGATCCAAGACAAGATCACCAGTGGCCTGTTGACCAACATCACTGTTTCTCGCGATGAAGTCAATAGCCCAGAAAAAATCACTGTCAAGTCGACAGTTGCAGGTACGGGGTTCCAGCTTTCTGGTGCCGCTGCCACCGACGCTGACGTCACCATGGCGATTGCCTCAGTGACCGCAAACAGCGAAGGTAACAATATCGTAACGGCGATCCGTGGCGGCGATACTCGTTCGACTGCTGCAAAGACGGTTTACAGTTCACTCAAGCTGGTCGCTGAAAAGCAATTCACGGTTGAGGCGGGTGACAACGGCTATGGACCTAGCTCGAATTTCGATGAACTGGGCTTCAAGGTCGGTACCTTCGGCGGACGTTCCGGAGTCGAAATGTCACCGCCGCGTGTCGGTCGCTTGACCTTTCAGGTTGGAGCCAAGTCGGGTCAGGAAATCCATATCGATCTGGCAGACTTCGGTAAGGGTGGCCCGATCACTAGTGGTATTACGAGTGACGTCGATGTCGATCTTGATCACATGGCAAACCGCATCAATACTCGAGAGGGTGCTCAATCGGTGCTTCAAAAGCTCGATATCGCAATGGACAAGATCAATGGCACCCGAGCGGTAATGGGTGCTGTGATGAATCGTCTGCAGTATGCAATTGATAACTTGTCTAACGTATCGACGAATTCGTCCGCGTCGCGCAGTCAGATCGAAGATGCCGACTACGCCAAGGCGAGCACCGATCTGGCGAAGGCCCAGATCATGCAGCAGGCCGGAACTGCCGTACTGGCGCAGGCAAACATGAGCCAACAGTCGGTCTTGAAGTTACTGAACGGTTAAGCTGACTCTTCTGGGCCACTTTAAGGGAGAGTTGCATCGTCTGATATGACAAAATAGGCACAAAGTGTTTTGTCTGACGAGGGTGACATGAACGAGCGAAGCAGGGTGGCGGTCTACCGCCTGCTGCGGATTGGGCTGATCGTACTGGCGCTGTTACTGGTGGCCGTAGTGCTCCATCCCGAGCGCTTTCTGCCGACCGACATGACGCTGGGTGAGTTTTTTCAGGCTTTGCTCGGTGTCTTGATGCTGGCGGGGATACTCGCGGCCGTGACTTTTCGCGCCTGGAATGACTATCAAAACAAACGACGTAACAAGAAATGAATACGCCCAAACTCACTGAGCAGGAAGAGGCGCCCAACTGCTGGCAGTGCCGCCACTTCGCCGTGAGCTGGGATCCCAAGATGCCTTACTCCTGTCGACTGATGGGTTTCAAAAGCCGCATTCTTCCGGCCATCGAAGTGCTGCGAATTGATGGCCTTCGCTGTCAGGGTTTCATGCGCAAACCTGCAGCCGCTACTGGCGGCAGTGAATCTCCCACACCAACGACCGTACGCAAGCTCGCATGAAAGTGATCGCCAGTTTATTTGCCTTGCTACTGCTGATCTGCAGTACTGCACAGGCAGATATGGGCGTTGCGATGAAAGCCATAGAGCGTGGTCACTATGCGACAGCTGAACGCGCATTGCGCAAGGATGCCGGCAAGGGCGACGCTCGTGCGCAGAACAATTTGGGTTATTTGTATGAGCACGGACTTGGCGTCGTTGAGAGTTATTCGGACGCCTTTAACTGGTACAAACGCGCTGCGGAAGCGGGCTTGCCGGAGGCGCAGTACAACCTCGGCACGCTGTATCACCACGGTCGAGGCATCGCGCGCAATCATGATCTTGCCTACAAATGGTTTTCTTTAGCAGCCGCTGCAGGTTATGCCGAGGCCGAGTACATGATGGGCGAATCCTGTCGATCGGGTTTGGGCGTGAAAAAAGACGGCGCCGTGGCACTGTCTTGGTATTTGAAAGCGGCCCGAAAAGCGCACCCAGCCGCACAGCTCATGGCCGCGTCGGTCTATTTGTCAGGTGAGGGCTGGCGCAAAGAACCAGCCAAAGCAGTGGTTTGGGCCGAGATCGCGCGGGTCAATGGCGAACCTCAGGCAGCCGCGCTGTTGGATAAAGCCAGCAAGGGTCTTGGGCAGGAAAAAAAATCCGAGGCTCTCGAGCTAGCTGCACTTTGCTTGCGAAGTGCTTATCAGGATTGTCCGGAGTAGTTTGGTCTCGTCCCTATGCGGGACCGATTGTGATCGACCCGTAAATTCCTGAGCCATGCACCATAAATCTCGGAATGATGGACCGTGAATTCCGGAATACAAGCCCGTTTAATCCGGAATGAAGTCCCGCTGTACCTCGTCTGGTGAAAGCCCTCAGACCAACCGCACCAAATCCCCATAATCCGCCAGCGCCCGATCCGAGGTCAGTAAAAACATCGGCTCAGCCATCGCCTGTGCAACCAGCATCCGGTCGAACGGGTCGCGATGATGATCGGGCAGCTGGCTTAACTGTAGCGTGTGCGCGAGGTTCACCGGCAGGGTGATCAGACCATTCTGGTTGATACCCTCAACCAGCACCTCAGGCGCCACCGGCAATTTACCGGCGCGCCATTTGATGCCGGCCTCCCAGAACGACACCACACTCACAAAGACCTGATCGGCATCCTCGATCATCCGATGCGCTTGTTTCGGCAGGGCAGGGGAATCAATCAGCCACCAAAGATAAATAGGCGTATCGAGGAGCAAATTCACACTTTGCCTTCGAAGGCATCGAGGATGTCCTCAGGGAGTGGCTCGAAAAAGCTATCCGGTACCTCGAAGCGGCCTTTCATGCTGCCTGCTTTGCGCACGGGCTTCGGGTTTTGCAGGGCGACCAGCTTCGCCACCGGCTTGCCCGCTCGGGCAATGATGACTTCCTCGCCGCGTTCGGCGGCTTCAATGAGTTTGGACAATTGAGTTTTCGCTGAATGAATGTTGACGGGATCCATCGCTGCCTCGGTGCTTGATTTATTGTTAGCTAATTCTAGCTAATGCCATCGATTGAGCCAATCATTTTTAGCAAAATTTTAACGATAGCTGTTTCGCCCGACCCTCTCTTGGTGTGTCTCTAAGCTTTCAAGAGATGACGCCCTAAAAACCGTCATCCCGGCGTAGGCCGGGATCCAGCGTCTTTCGTTGCCTATCCGATGACTTGGGCCATGCCGATGAGGAGGCTGATCAAGCCGGCCAACAGGCATCCATTTTGCAATTAGCCGCCTCGCATGCGCATGATTGAATGGACTGTCGACTTTCCGTCCCCCCAAAAGCGGACGGCTTCTTCCTCCCCCGGCAAACCCCTGCCGATCCGACAGATCCCCTGAAATCCCGCATGTTTCCTGGATGAATTATCTGGCACACGGATTGCTATAAGGAAAGCACACAATGTTTTCAGAGGCAATCAAAGTGACAGCATCTACAGAAATCTCGCATCCCGCGTTGTGGCTTGACCCGAAGTCTGCGGTTGGCCCGAACGAGCGTGAACAGCTTGCCGCTGCCGGACTGCAGCTGTTGCCGGTTGCCACACTGGATGACCTCAAGCAAGGCCTGGCGCGTGCGCGGCTGGTGGTCATTCGCCTGATGAATGACGTCAGCTTGCTGGAAGAGGTCAAGAAATTGACTCAATCCTTCGGTCATGCCGTGCCTGTACTGTGCCGCATCGATCGCAATCGCTTCGAGCTGGCGGTAGAAGCCATGCGCCGCGGTGCTTATCAAGTGGTCGCTGCCGATGACTGGTCAGTGGATGTCTGGCGCAATTCTTTGTCGCTCGCGCCGCGCCGTCCCGAGCCACAGCGCAGTGGTCCGCAGACCTTTATTTTTGTTGATCCCAATAGTCAGCATCTGCTTGAGCTCGCACGCCGTGTCGCGCAGACGCAGGTCTCGGCACTGGTTACAGGCCCAACGGGTGCTGGTAAAGAAGTACTCGCACGCGTGCTGCATGATGCCTCGCCGCGTCGCAACGGTCCTTTTGTCGCATTGAACTGCGCTGCGCTGCCAGAGAATCTAATTGAAGATTTATTGTTTGGCCACGAGAAGGGCGCTTTCACCGGCGCTCTGAAAGAGCATCGTGGTCTGTTCGAACAAGCGCATGGCGGCACGATCTTCCTCGATGAGATCGCCGAGATGCCGTATCACCTGCAAACCAAACTCCTGCGCGTGCTGCAGGAACACAAAATCACGCGTCTTGGTGGTAATGCATCAATTGAACTTGATGTGCGCCTGGTTGCTGCTACCAACAAAGATTTACGCGAAGCGATTGCCGAGCGTGAGTTCCGTGAAGATCTCTATTTCCGTATCAGCGCTTTTAAATTATCCGTGCTGCCGCTGCGCGAGCGGCCAGGCGACATTATGCCGCTGGTCATGCAATTCTTACGCACCTATGGTCCGGCGGATCGCCAGATCGAACTCTCGCCGCGTGCAATCGAACTGCTTCAGCACTACCGCT
>CAMBJI010000160.1 GCA_945867725.1 Bordetella parapertussis | reverse complement strand
AATTTTTGCGCATTAGACGTGGGTAGCAGGATCTGTATCTCTGAGCTGCCTGTGATCACCGTATTAAATTGAGGATTGAGTGCCTTGAATTCTTCCATCGGTAACTCGGCTAGTTCGGCGGCCAGCTTGAGGTCAATATCGCGCGTCTTTTTTACCGACACAAAATAAGGTTTGTTTTCAATCGGCGGCAGCTTCACACCAAATTGCGCCGGCGACGCAATCACGTTTTTGAGTGCTTGCAGTTTTGGGTAGTAATTACGCGTTTCGGCCGGCATGTAGGCGGACAGACTGTTGTAGTCGATCGGGCGGCCTGCTGCTTTCGCCCGCGCAATCGCGCGCATTACCGAACCTTCGCCCCAGTTGTAAGCGGCCAGCGCCAGCTGCCAGTCGCCAAACATGCGGTGCAATCTTTGCAGGTAAGTCAGTGCCGCGTCAGTCGAGGCCAGCACATCGCGTCGATCATCGCGAAAGGCGTTCTGCTTGAGGTTGAAACTGCGGCCCGTACTAGGAATGAATTGCCACATCCCGGCGGCCTTGGCGTGCGAATACGCCTGAGGATTGAAGCCCGATTCAATAAAGGGTAGCAGCGCCAGTTCGGTCGGCATCTGACGCTTCTCTAGCTCCTGAACTACGTGGAACAGGTAACGAGAGGCGCGTTGTGCAGTGCGCTGCACGCCCTCAGGACGCGCGCCGTACCAGAAACTATGATTGGCCACGAGCGGGTTGTTCAGCTCCTGGATGGCAAAGCCTTTGCGGATGCGATCCCAAAGGTCGCCCTGATCTGTACTGTTATTAGTGAATTGCTGATCCAGCAGTTCGGCCTCAGCGGCAGGCATCAACACGGCGGGGGCAAACTCAAGGTTCTGCTGACCCACATCTTCGTATTGAGCGAGCATCCCTGAGCGATCCGGTTCGGCAAACGCAGTCGCGTGAAAGACCGCCATAGCGGTCAAGGTCGCGACACATGCCAGCGAGGCAGATTTTAAGTACAGCATAGGTTGGATTTTCCCGGAAGGCGCGCCGGCAAGGCTGCCCTCATTCAGTCGAACCCGGAGTCTATTGATGACATGGAAAGCCCGTCAAGCAGAATATTGACCGACTTTGATTGAAAAAATTTCAATTTAGTAATATTTTGAATGCCAGGATTGGCTTTCCTTGCCGTTTAATCTTTTATGGATGAAAGATCTGCAAGAACTCGGGCGCGTCTTGCGGGTTCTTGAGCGACATTCCGATAACCGTCACGGGTCGGGTGGATCTTGTCAGCCGCCAGTTCGGTGTCGGGCACTGAGAGCCAGGTATCGCCCCAAATTTCAGCGACTTCGCGGACCATCTCACGCTGTGGGAGTTTTGCTTTGGGCGGTAGTACCCAGAAAACACGGGTACCTGCCTTGACGTTTTCGCGGATTTTATTGAGTTCGGCGATCGTATTGATGCCCTTGTAATCATTGGTTCCCAAACTGATGATCAGGTTTTTTACCGGAAGTTGTGAGTTAAATGCCTGAAGATATTCCTTGTTCCACTTTGATGAGGTCCAGCCTGTCTGTGCGTAGGTGACGCATTCCTTGCGAAAATGTGAAATACCCACCGCGATGCTATCGCCGATCACCAAACATTCGAGCATACCCAGTCCCCCTAAGAAATCAATTTATCTTGCGTTAAGGCAGCGATTGCTACACTGGCAACTCTGTCGAAATACCGCTAATGACCAGAGACAGAGCAAGTCACGTGCCAGTAAAACGACGGAAAGTCAGAATATTACATAAATAGCAATATTTTGGGGGCCAAGCTTTGCGTGTTTGTTGTGCTAAAGCCGTTCGATCCTGTGGAAGAGCTATTTTTGCCTCAGCGTGCAAAATCAAGGCAAAGGCGCTTTTGTCAGATAGGAAATTTCCTAGCCGATGTGGAAGATCCCGAGCTAGATGGAGAATCGTGCCCCTGAGGCCCGGCCTATAATGTGACTCGATCCTTATAAGCAGACTATTCCCGATGGGGCGGATGACGCCACATAGGCTCTCCCCGGGATGGCAGCCATTATGCAAAACAAAAAAAAGATTTTTCTAGGGCTGGCTGTGATTCTGGCCACCGTGCTGGCGCTGGTTTTCTTTCTGAAATTCCCAGACCGAGAGTCCGCGATGGGTGAGGTGCCGCAAGGGCAGGATGATTTTCCTGTGAACTCCTTAGCAGCCTTTGATCTTTCTCACGTGAAATACAAAGAGACCGAGCCGAAAAATCGAGTCGCTGCCTGTATTAGTAAGCGCTACAAAATCACCTCGGACGCAGCCCGAAAGATCACGCAGCTGGCGGAGCAGGTCGCTGCAAAACATGAGCTTGATCCGAATTTGATTCTGGCCATCATTGCCAACGAATCCAAGTTTCACCCACTGCTGGTCAGCCCCGTGGGTGCGCTGGGTCTGATGCAGATCATGCCGAACGTGCACAAGCGTAAATTGGCCGTCTACGGTGGAGAAAACGCGGCGCTCAATCCCGAGGTGAATATGATGATTGGCGCGACCATCATCAGCAGCTTCATTCGGCAAACGGGCTCGTTGGAAGGAGGCCTTGCCATGTATGTCGGCGCAGGCTTCGACACCTCACATCCTTACGTTTACAAAGTCAAATACGAACTGGAGGTGTTCCGCGATTGCGCCAACGGTATCGTCCGAAATATTCCCGATCCTTCTGCATCAAGGGCTAACAAATCGACCGCCTCAGCACTTGAGGAGGCACCTACGGCTCCTGCAGAGGACGCTGAAAAGTAATCAGCACTTGCTTGGCGGCTTGGAGACGTCTTGCCAGCGAACGCATGGTTTTATGACGCTCACTTTGATTGTGGTTCTTGCTTTGGCGCGCCGTCGTCACTCGTTTGCTCCGCCGGCGGGACTGCTACTGGCGAGTTCAACTCATTTTTCCAGCCTAGACTGAACGCCAGTTCTTGGGCGAGGCGTTGATAACCTTTAATCGTGAAGTGAGTCAGGTCTTTCGACATCAATGCCGGATTGGCCAGCAGCCACGCATAGGATGAGCCCTGCCCGCCCATAGCGGTCTGCATGCTCCAGACTTTGCACGAATATCGCGCACCGACATCTTTTTGAATAGTCGAAATTTTTTCGTGAATGGCAGAAAACCGAAGCAAATCTACCGCCGAGTATTCGTAGACCACTCGGTCTCGCGGTTTGACTTTGTGTCCGCTTTTATCTTTTTGTGCGTACGCGTTTTTGTTTTTATGGGTCTTTTTTACCTTGCGTGACCGAGGTACCAGAATGCCCCGATCGCCAGGTGCAATCAACAGACATTCTGATTTCGGGAACACTTGCCGCAGATTTTTCAGTGATTGCTCCAGTGTCTTTGTATAGTTTGCTGCATCGAAGGGCGCGGCATTGCCTTCGTTGGTGCCGTATTCCAGCATGACCAAATCGTATTTTCTGTCTTTGAAGTATTCGGAAAAATAAACGGGATCAAGCTGCTGCCATGCGCGGACCGTAGCGCCGGGTATGCCAAAGGAGTCCAGCGTCGCAGCGGGTGCCTGCCGATAATTCAGAAACATGCCGTTAAGCTGCACGGGCATCTCGGTCACGCGAATTTTCAGCATTGATAGTGGATGATTGCCGACGATCGTTAGCGAACCAAAGCCAACTGCGCCATCCAGACTGATCTTATTTTCCGGACCATCATCGACACTAATCGAAATACTGCCGTTCCCTGGCGCCTGATGGAAAAAAAGCTCAACGCTGCTTACATCGGCTTCTCCGGATTCGTTACGCAAATCAAACCACAGGTAGGCTTCAGATTCACCTTGCAGCACATTCAAGCCAACGCCGGTCGGTATGCCGGTATTGCGTGAAATGTATGCAAGATCTGATTTCCATTTATCCATGCAGTGCCGTCGTAACGACAGGTTCACGCCGGCTCTGCCCATCGTGAAGGGGATGAATTGAGTCCGGGTTTTTAGGCCCTGTGCCAAAAAAATTCGCTTTAGCTCATACGAAAAGGACCCCGCAGCCAAATGGCTATCTCCCCAGATGCCGACGCGCATTGCCTGAGCGCGTGCACTACCTGGACGCGTCAATACCGGAGCGCTCTGTGTCGTTTCCGAGGCCTGTTTGGCAGGTACACCCAGGCGGGTTGTTAGTATGCCCAGCTCATCTAGTTCCTCGGCATCGGGCGGTTCAAGAATGTCTTTGTTTTGTGGCGAAGGTGTTGGATTTGTTTTGTTTTTTACAGGGCATTGAAGATCACCGATGACCGCGCTTTGCTGAAAAACAAAATGCCGCCCAGGTTCGGTCGCCCGTGATGTGAGTGGTGACCATGCAATCAATATGAGCAGTAGGCTAATACCGCGCGCTGCTACCGCGCGTGCGTTTGCTATCGACGGAGACATCAGCATATGGGACAGGCCTGCTGCATGGATGTTTTCAGTACGTGTCTACGATTTGTCATCTCAATTAGTGTTGGGGGGATCGATTGTCTTTATAACGGCCGCTGCGATTTTTTGCAGGCCCTGTGGGCTGAAATGAATGCCATCATCCGCGCGAAGATTAATTTTTTTTCCTGTTTCATCCGGCATGGAGCGAACATAAGGCTGATCCAAATGGCCTATCAGTGCTTCTGTTGAAATAAAGTCAAAGCCATGCCGCTTCATGTTATCGCGAAAAATAGGATTTTGTACGATGGCGCCGCTGCGCACTCTTTTTTCTTTCATGGTCGGCAGACCAATCCAAATGAGATGCACCTTTTTTTCTTTCGCAAATTCGCAGATTTCGCTGACTTTTGCGCTGTAAATTGCCTCCCATTCTGGGGATGGAAAACGGATCACTTTTCTGTTCTCGTAAATATCCCAGGGATCATTCGGTCCGAGGAACACAGCCACAGTGGTCAACTTGTGCTCGATAATTTCTGCTTTTATTTTTTGAACCCAATCTAGTCGACGTTTGACGGTCAGTCCTGTGCTTTGTTGACTTTCATTACGTAGCAGCCACTCCGGATGTGATGCTTTCAGCCGCCGCATGATGATCGGGGCAATGCCCTGCATCATCGAATCGCCTGCAAACAGGATGCGTTGCACGGCCGGCCTGTCTGGTTGTTTTAGGGGCGTTTCTGGCGCTGGTGTTGGTGGCGCAATCACAATTTGCGGAGGTGGAGGGGTAACCGGCGCAGTCCGAATCGAGAAATAAGCGATGAGCGACAGCAGCAATATGATCGCCAGCGAAATCGTTAGATATTTATTTTTCGGTGAGAGCATCGAATTACGCGCGTAGTATTTTTGTATGCCGAGTCAAGAATGAGCCAGTCATGATTTAACGCTCATGCTGCATGGGACGACCTTCAGATTTTTGTTGATCTCATTGTTCGCCGGGGCAGGTAGACCGGATACACGCAGAATTTCCGCAGTCA
>CAMBJI010000159.1 GCA_945867725.1 Bordetella parapertussis | reverse complement strand
CACCAGCTTTATGGGGGTTATCGATCTGCTGGCGATACTGCCTTTCTTTCTTGGCTTGTTCTTCATGCTCGATTCCCGTCTCCTGCGGGTCTTGCGTCTGCTGCGTATCCTCAAAATTACACAACTGCTACGCGAGGGACTACGCGAGTTCAGAGAACTCAATCGCGGACGCACGATGCGTCAGCGCGTGCACGCACTGCTGTTCCCCAGTGAATACGGTGGTCGACTCAACGAGATCATCGAAGTCTTTCTTATTTTTTGGATTGTGCTGTCGGTGCTGTCGATTGTGCTGGAATCTGTCGAAAGCATACGCGTACATTTCGGGGCGCATTTTGCGTGGTTGGACGCTGCATCGTTTATTGTTTTTGCGACCGAATACACACTGCGCGTTTACGCCTACCCGGAACAAGATCGGTCGAGCACTGCGCTCATGCAGCGCTTCCGCTTCATCAAATCACCGTCCGGACTACTGGATCTGGTCGCCATTCTGCCTTTCATGCTGGAGCTGGTGCTGGGCGGCACGCTCGATCTACGCTTCCTGCGAATCATCCGTATGGTGCGTCTGCTGAAGCTCGGTCGCTATTCCTCTGCCAGCGACACGATGTTTGCCGTGATCCGCAAAGAGACGCCGGTTTTGCTGGCGGCACTGTTCATGATCGCCTTGCTGGTGTTCATGATGGCGGCGTTTGGTTATCTGTTGGAACGAGATGCGCAACCGGATAAATTCGAGAATATTCCTCAGTCGATCTATTGGGCAGTGATTACGCTGGCTTCGGTCGGCTACGGCGACATTTCACCAGTCACGCCTGGCGGGCGACTCATTACCGTCGTGCTGGCCTTGGTTGGTATCGGTCTTTTCGCGATCCCGGCTGCGATTATGGCGTCGGGATTTACCGATCAGCTGCGCATGAACCGTGAAAAGCTCAAGCAAGATTTGCTGGTAGAAGCGCGCGCTGGTGTCTTTGATGAAGCGGCGCGTGAGGCTTTTATTCACAATGCAAAGCACCATCATTTGACGGTCGTCGAAATAAATCAGCTGATCGATGAAATAGAAAAGGGTGACGACAGTATTGAAACCACTCAGGGTGAGTTCGAATCGCTGGCGCTGGCCGCCAAAAATCCCGAATTCGCACTCGCGCAGTACCACACGCTGGTCTCCCGGCTACGCGAACTTGCGGCGGTGGCAGATGGCGCTTATATCCGCCAGCACCTCGACAAGCCGGGGCAGGCTACCGATCTGGATCGTGCGATATGGCAGCAGGTGGATCGTTCGAGATCAGACAAAGGGTAATGGAGTCCGGACGGTCAACTGATTTTTGAATACAAGCTATCGGCAGTGAGAGCTCAACCCATGAAAAAATTCGACTTGTGTGTCATCGGTGGTGGCCCTTCTGGATTTGCAGCCACCATGCGGGGTCTGGACTTGGGCAAGAAGGTCGCGCTGATCGAGAAAAATAAAGTGGGTGGCGCCGGCATTTTCAATGGTGCGTTGTCATCGAAAACGCTATGGGAATTATCGGAGAGCTACAAAACTACTCGCCACACTGGTTACGGCTATACCGTGCATGATTGTGAGCTAAGTTACAGCGCTGTGATCAATGAAATGCATCGCGCGGTTGGTGCAAAATACACTCAATTGCGTGAGCAGATCAATTACTTCAAGCGCAAGGAATTGTTGGCCGAATTCCAGGGTCACGGCAAGCTGCTGAACAAAAACGAGATAGAAATCACGCTCGCCGATGGTAGTACCGAAATCATCTGGGCAGAAAATATCGTACTCGCCATCGGCAGTCGGCCACGTTATTTGCCGCACATTCCGATTGATGAAAAAACCATCCTGACCAGCGATGGCATTGCCTCACTGCCTGAATTCCCGAAGAGTCTTGTGATCTTGGGTGCGGGTGTGATCGGCTGTGAATTTGCGACTATTTTCTCGAACTATGGACGTACCAAGGTCTTCCTGATTGACAAAGAAGATCGCATTTTGCCTTTTGAAGATGAGGATATTTCGGCTGCGCTGGCCAGTAACCTCGAAAAAAACGGTGTAGTGATTCACAGAGGCTCATCGCTGGAGTCAATGAAAATCGTCAATGGCAAGGTCGAGTATGTGCTGAACTACAAGGACGGTCGTCACGAAACCTACACCGTCGACAATGCGCTGATTTCGGTAGGCCGCGTCGCCAACACCGACAATCTCGGACTAGAGGCAGCCGGCGTGCAGCTCAATGATCGCGGTTACTGCGTCGATAATGCGACGCAAACCACCGTGCCGAATATTTATGCAGTGGGTGATTTCACTGCCGATATCTCACTAGTCAACGTCGGCGAGCTGGAAGGTCGTTACGCCGTCGAGCGCATCTTCGGCAAACCGCCGCGTGATCTGATTTACGACAATATCTCCACCATCATGTTCCTGAATCCCGAAGTCGCGGCGGTCGGCTTGAACGAGACACAGGCCAAGAAGCGCAAGATTCCCTATCGCATGGCGGTCATGGATTATCGCTATATCAATCGCGCGATCGCGATGGGCAAGACGGGTGGCTTTTTCAAGATTTTGGTGTCAGACGACGATGAGATGAAAATCCTCGGCATGCGTGTCATGGGCAATCATGCCTCCAGCACCAGTCAGGCGATTGCCTTGATGATCGCGCTTGACGCGGGCATCGATCAGCTTGCTGAACTGATTTTCCCGCACCCCTCAGTGCCTGAAGGCATACAGGAATGCGCGCGCATGTTACGCGGCAAATCGATCGTGAAGCCCGAGGTGTTTAATCTGGATCTGCGCTGCTATCGGGTGGATACAGATGGGCGGGTGGAGAATCTTTACCACTGACAGATTCCCACCGTCATCCCGAAATATAACTCTGCAACTGCTCAATCAGTTGCTTCTGCTCCGCGATCATCACCAGCAGTACGTCACCGATCGAGACCATGCCGAGTAGCTGGCCGTCTTTCATCACGGGCAAATGTCGGATGCGTTTGTTGGTCATGATCTGCATGCACTCATCCATTTTCTGGTCGGGACTGATGGTGATGAACTCTGCCGTCATCACATCGCCCACCCGGGTTTCTTGCGTCAGAAGGCCTTTGAGCTCTACGCGTCGCGCGTAATCGCGCTCCGAGAAGATACCCACCATCTTTGTGCCCTCCAGCACCACCAGTGCGCCGATATTATTTACCGCCAGGGCTTGCAGGGCCTCCCAGACAGTTTGGTCGGGGTGTATCGAGCAGAGTGCTCGCGGCGAACTGTGCAAAAAGGCTTTGATGGTCTGCATGGCATGCCTCAGGTATCAGGGGGTGGGAGATTCGGATGGTCAGGGCGGTGGCCCGAGGACTCAATCTCCGCTTCAGCCGCCGGGCTGTCAAGCCCTGTTGTCGGCCGGTCGATACACCGCAAGTATCTTGCGGCAGACTAACCAGAACCCTTCCAAGGCGATTAAAATAGCCTTTGTTTTTCCCTTAAGAAAATTCCGCCCCATGAATACCCTGCTCATCCTCATTTTCGTTCTTGCTTATGCGGCGATCGCTTTCGAGCATCCCATCAAAATCAACAAATCAGCCTCGGCTTTACTCGGTGCCGGTTTGTTGTGGAGCATCGACGCAGTCATGACGGGTGACCCCGGGCATGTGAGCGAGCATCTGGGCGAGACACTGATTGGTACTGCGCAGATTGTGTTCTTTCTGATGGGGGCGATGACGATTGTGGAAGTCATCGATGCGCATGACGGTTTTGATGTCGTCACCGCTCGGATCCGCACCACCAGCCTCAGCTCACTGATGTGGCTGGTATGTATCGTTACCTTCTTTCTTAGTGCCGTACTCGATAACCTCACCACCGCCATCGTGATGGTGTCGCTGATGAAGAAATTATTGGATTCGCGTGATGAGCGTCTGTTATTCGCGGGCATGATCGTTATCGCCGCCAACGCTGGTGGGGCCTGGTCACCGATTGGTGATGTCACCACCACCATGCTGTGGATTGGCGGGCAGATCACGGCTTCCTCGATTATAGGTGCGCTGATTTTACCGTCGCTGGTTAATCTGCTGGTGCCCGCTGCGATCGTCAGCTACTCGCTGCGTGGAAAGCCTGTGGTCGAACCTCGGCAAGATCCCAATCAAGCCCAGGGGCCGGGTAGCACGGAACGCGAGCGGAACATCATGTTCTTCCTCGGTCTTGGTGTGCTGATTGCTGTGCCTGCGTTCAAGACCATTACGCATTTGCCGCCGTTCATGGGTGTGCTGCTAGGCCTGGGTGTGCTGTGGCTGGTGGGCGATCTTTTACATGGCAACAAGACTGAAGAAGAGCGTGAGCACCTCAATCTCACCAGTGCGCTCAATCGCATCGATATGGCCTCGATTGTTTTTTTCATTGGCATTCTGCTTGCTGTGGCGACGCTGGAGCACTCCGGCATCCTGCCGGCGCTGGCGGGCTGGCTTGATACGACCGTGGGCAGACAAGATCTGATCGTGCTGTTGATTGGCATTGTGAGTGCGATCGTCGATAACGTGCCCCTGGTGGCGGCGGCGATTGGCATGTATAGCCTCGATCAATATGAGCCTAATAGTTTCTTGTGGCAGTTTCTCGCCTACTGTGCGGGTACGGGCGGCTCGATTCTGATTATTGGTTCTGCTGCAGGTGTGGCCGCGATGGGGCTGGAGCGCATTGATTTTGTCTGGTATGTGAAGAAAATCAGTGGACTGGCGATTGCTGGTTATTTTGCGGGCGCGCTGGTTTACATTATCCAGATCTCGCTCTTCAATTAAGCACTCAGACAAATTTGGGTGCAAGCTGCGCGGTAAGGCCATGCGGTCATCGCATGGCTGCCGGTAAAGCGCATAGGCTGAATCGCAGCTGCTGAATCTAAGCCGCTGAATCTAAGCCACTGAATCTCAGCCCGTAACGCATCAAACGAAGGCAAGTCACGGCGAACGCGCTATGCTTGCGGTGTTCGCCGCGAGGCGCATTAAAAAAATAACAATACCGTAACGTCCATGCTAGAAATCACTGCTATCTGTCTGGTGCTCACGGCACTGCTGGCTTACCTGAATTTCCGCTACCTACGCCTGCCGGTCACCATCGGTGTGATGGTGACAGCCTTGCTCTTGTCGCTCTTGGTCATCCTGCTCGATCTTGCAGGCGCGGATTTCGGCTTGCACCACAAGATGGAGGCCATGCTTCGGGCCATTGATTTTTCCAATGTGCTGATGCAAGGGATGCTGTCCTTCCTGCTCTTCGCGGGTGCCTTGCATATTGATCTTTCCGAGTTGCGCGCCTACCGCTGGCAAGTGCTGATATTGGCGTTTTTCTCGACCTTGTTGTCCACATTTATCGTTGGTCTGGCGGCCTGGTACGTGCTGCCCCTCATCGGTATTTCCATGCCGCTGCTCTATTGC
>CAMBJI010000158.1 GCA_945867725.1 Bordetella parapertussis | reverse complement strand
AGTTATAGCGCAGCCAAAAACGAATTAACACAGCGAGCAAACCAATGATGAATACATCGGCAATTGCAAGTATGGGCTTTGATGCCTCTGACGCATCCATTCTGTCTGACACGGTGTTTTTGAATGATTTACGCCGTCAGATGGTGAAGTTTGCAACTCTGCAACTCTCCAATGGCCACGCGGCCGAAGATGCCGTGCAAGAGGCGCTCATAGGCGCACTCAAAAATGCCAAGTCTTTTGCCGGTAGAGCAGCGCTGAAAACCTGGGTTTTCGCTATCCTGCGCAACAAGATTGCCGATGTACTTCGACAAAAGCAGCGCTTAGTTGATGCCAGTAGCCTGCTGCGGGAAAATGAAGAGAGCGAAGATTTCTCCGAGCTTTTTGACAAAAAAGGTTATTGGCAAGCCGACGAAAAGCCGGCCACGTGGGGCAACCCGCAAGACGCCTTGCATCAGGACCAGTTCTGGAAAGTGTTTGAAATTTGTTTGGAAGGATTGCCCGGCAATCAGGCCAGGGTGTTCATGATGAAAGAATTTGTAGAACTCGATGCTGCGGAGATATGTTCGACCGTCGGCATTACCATGACCAACCTAAACGTTATGTTGCATCGCTCCCGACTACGCCTACGTGAATGTCTTGAAAATACGTGGTTTCAAACGGAGAAACCTACGTCATGAAATGTCTGAAAGCCACCGAGCTGATCTCAGAATCTCAAGAGAGGCATCTGTCAGTGCCTGAGAAAGTGACGCTCAAGATGCACGTGATGATGTGCGCGGGATGTAAGAACTTTAGTTCGCAGGTGCCGTTTCTTAGCAAGGCCATGAAGGCTTATGCCGGTTGGGAAGATGAGGAAATCAAGAAATGAGCCTGTGAGCTGGCGTCTTTGCGCTAATGTTGCGCTGAAAAGGGACATCGGTTGGAACGATGCTGCTAACGCAGAGTGCACATGCATATCACGCGCACGTTAGCGGATCAAATGAGAACTAACCCTACGCCGTGTTTATGCCGATGGGCTAGGGCCTGAATACATACAATCGCTCGATGTTTACTGGTAACGTCGACCGATCCAATGGTCCACCGACAGCTTGCCCGGCCCGTATACCATCAGGTACAACAGCACAGCGGCCCAAGTGCCGTGGGTGGGATAGGCGTCCGGGTAGACGAACAGTTGAATTGTCATCGTCATGCCCAACAGCGCCAATGCCGACAGGCGGGTCGCACATCCGAACAGGATCAGAATCGGAAAAAGGTGCTCGGCAGTAGCCGCCATGGTGGCGGCTATCTCGGGTGGCACCAACGGCAAATGGTATTCGTCCCTAAACAAATCCACCACAGAATCTGACAAACGCGGCCAACCCAGGGTGAACTCACGGTTGACGATGTCAATGGCGAACCCCTGCACCTTAGTCTGACCTGAATTCCAGAACACTGCCGCGATGGAAAAGCGTGCCACAAACGCCACCAGCGTGTTGGGGATGCGCTCTACGATGCCTATGAACTGGCGGAGTAGGCTTGGTATCAAGCCCTCGTTAGCAGGCATAGCGCTTACCAATTTTTCAGTGCGGTTGTTCATGGTGTATGTCTTCAGTGTGCAAGTGGGTGATGAACTGCAAGCGAAGCAGCATCGTCAGAGCGTTAGTCAAATCAAATTCGGGGTCTACGCTGCTTGCGGCTTGTGCAGAGTCAAGCAAGGTTTTGCCAGCTAACAAGGTGTTCACAAACAACCCTGTTCCATCGGTAAGTTTCATGGCGTCCACATCCAGTCCAGCTCGGTACACCAACACCGCCTGCGCCACGTCCGGATCGACTGATGGCGTAAACGTCGCATCTTGATGCGCAGCCCAAATCGAAAAAACGGCAAACCTTGATTCGATGACATGCACAGACGGATGCAACACCAATCGCAAAGACACGAGTTGTTTTGGATCGGCTAATGCGGTTTGTAAAACTTCAGGCGCAAGAGGTACGACATCTGCCGCGTGATAGGCCAGCACGCGAGCCATCTCCAATCGCGCCACATCAGCCAGATAAGGTACTGACGCCGCAGGAGGGAAAGATGCAATGAAATCTGCAAAGTCCCCTCCGTAATACGCCATCACTGCTGAGCGCGGTGGTTTTTTCTGGGCAAATACTCGTGCCATGGCCCGGAAGAAATCCTCCCCCACCAGCGTTTGAACCACTGGGTAGGTGTCAGCCAGTGCATCAATCAAGGACACCATCACGTTGTTGCGGTACACCGAAAAACGAATGTCGGGGTCTGATCCGTTCCAGGTGGTGAAGCCGCTGGGGCAAGGCAGTGCGGGGTTGAATAGTGCATCGGCGAATACGGTTTGGGTGTTCATGCGTTCACCTCATCCAACACCGCTCACAACTGCCTATTTGCCAAATTCGCCTCAGCCAGCAAAACCGGCCACGTAGGAATGTCGTTGTCGCGCTCGAGCAAGGTTGCCACCGGCCCTGTCCGACCGATTGTGAAGGCGTAGAGATCCCACACTGCCTGCGTCACCGGAGCGCCGTGGCTGTCAATGAGTAGTCTGTCGTTATTGCCATCCACTCGCTCCGCAAAACCTGCCAAGTGAATTTCGCCCACTTGCGCCAGAGGCAGAGCGCGGATGAAGGCCTTTGCATCGCGCTGATGATTGACGCTGCTTACATACACATTGTTCACGTCCAGTAACAGCCCACAGCCGGTGCGCCGCACCACTTCCGACAGAAACGTCGCTTCTTCCCAAGTGGATGCAGTAAATTCAATGTAAGTCGCTGGGTTTTCGAGCAACATGCGTCTCCCTAAATGGGTCTGCACTTGGTCAATGTGGTCACACACCCGCTGCAACGTGGCGGTGTGGTAGGGCAGTGGCAACAAATCGTTTAGAAATACATCACTGTGCGTCGACCAGGCCAGATGTTCTGAAAAAGATTCTGGCTGATAGCGTTGGAGCAAAACTGTCAATGCATTTAAATGGTCAATATTCAATGGTGCGTCCGCCCCGATGGACAGACCCACACCGTGAATTGACAGCGGATAACGTTCGCGGATACGAGTGAGGTAATGGTGAAACGGGCCTCCCGGAACCATGTAGTTCTCGGCATGAACTTCGAAGAAACTGATGTCTGGCCGAGTGGCCAGAATCTCCTGAAAATGTTCAGGTTTGAGCCCCACACCCGCCCGAGCGGGCAAGGTGTGGGCTGGGGCAACCTGGCATTGCACCAGTTGGTTACATGAATTCAACATGCCAGGCGCTCCATCCCGTGCGTGTGAATCAGCCCTTGATTTCTTTGAACTCTTTAGCTTGACCAAAGCCGGTAGGAGATGTTTTGGAGACGGTCTTTTCGCATGTACCCTTGGGCACCATCGACCAAGCATTGCCCTGGTAGTCGATTTTAGAAGTACCCGCACAAGTGGTGCCTCCGCCTGCTTTGCACTCGTTCTTGCCTTTTAAAGCAACGCCAAAGCACTTCTCGGTATCAGCCGCTTGGGCGGCAATGGGTGTGGCGACAATTGTCAGGGCAGCACTCATAGCCAAAGCCAAACCGGCGGCAGTGGCGTAACGTGAAGTTGTCGATGTAGCTTTCATTAAAGTTTCCTTTAGGAGATTAACGGGCGGTAAAGCGTGGGTGATGCAACGCACGGAACGTGTTGTGTTTACCGCGCTGCTTCTATAGTCGTTGTGTGTGCCAAATTCTTACACAGCACAAAAATAAAAAATGAATTGCTCTGTCATCAGTAGCTACGTGCGGAATACCGATGACAACTGGGGACCTAAATGTCTTATCGCTCCGGGTCCCCGCTTAAAACCAAAGAAAATTACTGCATAGAAACTGAATTGCTTTATCTTCACGACTTGATTTGCAGCTGATGTCGCGCATGTCGACCGGTGTGAACCGACGTCTGACCTTACACCCGAAAGTAGATCCTGTAACGCGATGCATAATCTTGATCGTGGGAAGTGGTACAGGAAAGACAAACCGTGCGCGATATTCGCTAGAACTCAAGTTTGAAGCAGTCAGGCTCAGTGGTGCGAGAGAAAGCATTGTGGCCAACGCAACGACTCCGGGCCTGACAGAACGTATCGCGAGCTGGCTCGATGTCTAAATTTCTTCACGGCCTGCCTGATTTCAAATAACTGATTACTGTGCTGAAAATCATCGTCTAGGATGAAAAAAATCGCCTCGAAAACAAAGGGATCACCGTTGACGAATCACGCGCTGAGATTCAGGCACGGTATGTATGTGATTAAAAAAACCTGTCGCCACCTCCTGCGTACTGGACATAGCTCCCTATGCGCTTCACGTAAGCCAACAAGTCCACAAAAAACGGATCGCTACAAAGCGTGGAAGAGTCGCCGACCAGTAACAACTTGCGCCGTGCACGGGTCATGCCCACGTTCATGCGGCGGATGTCGGAAAGGAAGCCGATCTCGCCTTGGGGGTTGCTGCGTGTCAAGGAAATAGCAATGATGTCTCGCTCCTGGCCCTGAAACGAATCGACGGTGCCCACACTGAGCCTGCGTTGCAGCAGCAAATTATTCAGAACTTCGCTGTCTTCGATGGCGTCTTTCAAATAGTTGATTTGGGCGCGATACGGTGCAATCACGCCAATGCTGAGCGGCCCCTGGTCGTGTTCAGTTGGGTCATCGGGCTCAAGCAACTGCGCGAGGCGCTCCAGCAGCAAGTTGGCTTCTTCGGGGTTGGCAGTTGAACGGCTTTCGGGAATGGCGACCTCCAGAAAGCCACAGCCGGCGGTGTCGATGAATTCCACAGGCAGGTCGGGTGCAAAACGCAGGTCGTAGGCCTCCAAGCCAGCGTGTCGCACGCTGTGGTGCGGCACCAGTTGGCCGCTATAGAACTTCTCTGAGCTGAAGCCCATGATGTGCGCGTGCATGCGGTATTGCACCGTGAGCATGCGGGCCGTCTGCGGCTGCCGCTGGATGCACTTTTCAAATAAGGTTTCGCGCAGGCCTTCACGGGCCGCTTGTTCGCTTTTCACCGTAGGCGGTAGCTGGTGGTGGTCGCCCGCCAACACAAGGCGCTGACCCTTGGCAATCGGAATCCAGCAACCCGGCTCCAAGGCCTGGGCGGCTTCGTCGATGAAGACGGTCTCAAAGCTCAGGTGGCGGATGTGGCGGTTGCTCGCGCCGACCAGCGTGCAGGTGATGACCTGCACCGACTCGAGCACGTCCTCGGTTATAAAGCGCTCCAAATCGTCGGCGGCTTGGCGTAGCGTCCGCGCTTCATCTCTGAGCCATTGGCGATGCTGACGCTCCTCGAAACCAAAATGGCGTACGTACTCATTCGCCGTTTCTCGGTGCTGCTCAGCGGTTCGGCGAATTGCCTGCATCTTGGCGTAGCTGGGGTGGGCCATCACACCAGCATCGAGGGTGTGATGGAGCAGCAG
>CAMBJI010000157.1 GCA_945867725.1 Bordetella parapertussis | reverse complement strand
TTGGCTCAACCATGATGCCAACGTCAGCACGCGGAATTTTAGTGTCTTGGTTGAAGCACTGACTGTTGAACTGACCAAAGCCACACTCAGCACCGTGGGCATTTCAGTCAACAAGGACGCAATGGTTTTTGAGGAAAAATTCAAAACCGCCATGATGGGTTTTTTGCCCTATGTTATTGCCAGCGTATTACTCAATAGCGTCGCAGGTGGTTTGCTGCAGGCTGAATTGCGATCAGACCAATTCACGAGCCTGATCGTACCTGCACTCGTGGGCGCACTGGCCAATTGCATCAAAGGTGCAGCCAATGCAGCGGCTGCCCGATACGTTAGCGACCCAGACGCAAGCTTTATAGAAGCAAGCGAGCAGACCACCCGCCCCGGCCAAGGTCCTCAGTGGCATATCAGTAAGCAACTCGCACCGAAAGTCATGCTGCGCTATCTGATGATTTCTTGTCGGGACAGTCTGTTTTTTGGCTTGAAGAAAGCTGGGGTACATCCTGATCTGGCAAATGCTTGCTCAATGGCGGTCTATGCCGGCTTTTCGCAATTCCGGGAGTTAACTTTCGATCTAATGCAGGGTGAAGGCTGGAGTATCCCCACGATCAAACAAGGGGAGCAGACGGTCGTTTGATGAAGGTCAAATACAGTATCAAAATTGTAATTTTCGACACTGTAAGCAGGTATAAATGCGGTCAGGAGGAAACCATGACCACGAACAAAACCACGCAACCCCTGCTTGCACCCCACGACGCACTGATACAGACCGAGAAACGAGTTCTGAAGTACAACAAACAACCTGAAACCGACCCGTTCCATCCCCTGGAGATCGTCGGATTCGTCATGGCGGGGTTCACCGCTGTAGTCCTGATTTCTGTTCTGGTTGGCCGCTGGTATTTTGATGATCCCCACAAAACACCGGCTAAATGGCTTCAACAATCGGCCAAGGTAGCGCCAAAGTAATTCTTGACGGCTATTTTCCCTCGTCGATCCACGCCATCTGTATGGCTTCGAGAATTTTTTCTCCGGATCGATCCGGTGCATCATCAAAGCCATCCAGCGCCGTGACCCATTGATGTAGGTCAGTAAAGCGAACGGTCAGTGGGTCAATGTCTGGATGGGCATCGCACAAAGCTTCGGCAATGCGTATGGTGTCAGTCCATTTCATCAGTGATTCTCGCGTGCATGATTGATCGTGTATTTCGGGATCTCGACCACCAGATCTTCGGTGCCGACCAGCGCCTGACAAGAGAGTCGCGAATTAGCCTCCAGACCCCACGCCATATCGAGCAGATCCTCTTCTCTTTCCTCGGCTTCATTCAGGGAATTGAAGCCTTCCCTCACCACCACATGACAAGTGGTGCAAGCGCAAGATTTCTCGCAGGCGTGTTCGATTTCAATGTCTTGCCCCAGCAAGGCATCGCATACTGATGTACCGGTAGGTGCATCGAACACTGCACCATCCGGGCACAGAATTTCATGAGGTAGAACGACAATCTGTGGCACGTTGAATTTCCTGATTTAAAAATTTTTACCCAAGCTGAATCATTCGCAAGATCGACGGTCAGCAATAGACCCGCAATTCCTCAAACGATTTCGTCCAGTTTCTTTCCTGTTAGTGCAGCGCGCACATTGCGATCCATGCGTCTTGCAGCAAAATCTTCGGTGGTCTTTGCCAGCGCATCGACGGAGGCCTTAATCGCTTGATGATCGGTCCCCTGCGCACTTTCTCTGAGATGCGCCATGCAGGCATCAATCTCAGCGCGCTCGGAATCACTGAGCAAATCAGCATCTTGCGACAGTGCCGAGTCAGTCGCCAGCAGAATTCGCTCCGCTTCCACCTGCTCTTCTCGCAAGGCGCGCAGTTTCATGTCGCCTTCTGCCGACGTAAACGAATCCTGCAACATACGAGCGATCTCGTCATCGCCCAGACCGTAGGAAGGTTTGACGACGATCGAGGCCTCAACGCCTGAATGCAACTCACGCGCCGCAACAGACAATAAACCATCCGCATCCACCTGATAGGTCACGCGAATCCGTGCTGCACCTGCCGCCATCGGTGGAATGCCGCGCAATTCAAACTGCGCCAGTGAACGGCAATCCGATACCAACT
The DNA here is from genome assembly GCA_945867725.1 of Bordetella parapertussis. GTDB lineage: Bacteria > Pseudomonadota > Gammaproteobacteria > Burkholderiales > Burkholderiaceae_D > Pernthalerella. Next base: position 3,318 of record CAMBJI010000157.1, on the reverse strand, counting down.
CACGCTCGCCCTGCACCACATGCACCGACATCGCTGTCTGTCCATCTTTAAAGGTCGTGAACTCCTGCGCGCGCGCACAGGGAATCGTGGAGTTGCGGGGAATGACTTTTTCAGCCAGACCACCCATGGTTTCAATACCCAGCGACAAAGGAATCACATCCAGCAGCAACCAGTCGTCACCAGAAGCGCGATTGCCAGCCAACAGATTAGCTTGTACTGCCGCACCCAGTGCTACGACTTTGTCAGGATCAATATTGGCCAGTGGCAGTGTCTGAAAATAATCCGCCACGGCCTTGCGTACGTGCGGCATGCGCGTTGCGCCGCCGACCAACACCACACCGTCTATCTCATCTACGCTCAGTCCAGCATCGCGCGCCGCCTTGCGGCAGGGACTCAATGTCTTGGCCACCAGATGCTGTGTCAGTGACACGAATTCGGTCGCAGTGATGGTCAGGTGGACTTCCTCACCTGACTTCAGGACCGCATCGATATGCGTCTCGGCGTGCGAGGAAAGTGTTTCCTTGGCCTCGCGCGACTTGACCATCAGTAAGCGCGTATCTTCATCCGACAGCGGCGCCAGATGCGCCTGCTCGATGATCCAGCAAAACAGCCGATGGTCAAAGTCATCACCACCTAGCGCCGAATCACCGCCAGTAGCGAGCACTTCGAATACACCTTTGGACAGCTTGAGGATAGAAATATCGAATGTGCCGCCGCCCAAATCGTAAACCGCATAAATCCCTTGCGAGCCATTATCGAGCCCATAGGCAATCGCAGCAGCCGTCGGTTCATTCAGTAGTCGCAGCACATTCAAGCCGGCGAGCTTTGCAGCATCCTTGGTCGCCTGACGTTGGGCATCATCAAAATACGCAGGCACAGTAATAACTGCGCCGACCAGTTCGTCACCTAGGGCATCTTCAGCACGCTGGCGCAGCGTGGCAAGTATCTCTGCCGATACCTCGACTGGACTTTTGATGCCAGCAACCGTTCGCATCTGCACCATGCCCGGCGTTTCAATGAAGTCATAGGGCATGTTTTCCACATGCGCGATATCTTTCAATCCACGACCCATAAAGCGCTTGACGGATACCACTGTATTTTTTGGATCGGTCGTCTGCATGGCCTGCGCGCTGTAGCCAATGTTGGCGTGGCCATTCGGCAGGTAGCGCACGATGGAAGGCAACAGTGCACGACCGTCTTCATCATCGAGTACTTCAGGTATGCCGTGACGAACTGTCGCCACGAGAGAATTGGTCGTACCAAGATCGATGCCTATCGCAAGCCGATGCTGATGCGGTGCAGTCGACATGCCGGGTTCGGCGATTTGGAGAAGTGCCATGGTGGGATAAATTCAGAAATCAGTTAGCGAGAGGCTCAGGCTTCCAGCGCCTCAAAGGTACTGGCGACTTCATCGCCAAATTTTTCAACGAACATCAGCTCACGCACCCGCTCACCCGCATCGCTGAATTTCGATTGCTCCAGCAATTCAGCGATGCGCGCGACGGCTTGGCGACGCGCCTCGTTCAGCGCCTGCTCCAGCACTTCGAGCCGGGCCGTATCGCGTTCGCTGCGGGCATCGTCGAGTGATTCACGCCATTCCATTTGCTGCATCAGAAATGCCGTTGGCATAGTGGTATTCGATTCGATGCCTAGATCGACCCCATTCAACTCGCAAAGGTACGCCGCGCGACGCAGCGGACTTTTCAGTGTCTTGTAAGCCTCATTGGCGCGCGTTGCCCATTGCATGGCGACGCGCTTTTCGGCATCGCTGGCGGCGACAAACTTATCCGGATGCACACGGCCCTGCACTTCACGATAGGCAGCATCCAGCTGCGCGGCATCAATCGCGAAAAGGGCTGGTATCTGAAACAGGTCGAAATGATTTTCCATAGCCGCTTAAAAACAAAAGCCTGTCATGCTGCAACAGGCTTCTTGAACATCGGTGTTACTGATCAAATAGTGAAGCTTTCACCGCACCCACATTCATTTTTCACGTTCGGGTTGTAGAACTTGAAGCCTTCGTTCAGACCTTCACGCGCAAAATCGAGTTCGGTACCGTCGATATACGGCAGACTTTTAGGATCGACAAATACCTTGATACCGTGAGATTCAAAGATCTGATCTTCTGTTTCGGTCTCATCCACATACTCGAGTTTGTAAGCCAAGCCCGAGCAACCGGTGGTACGCACACCAAATCGCAGACCAATACCTTTGCCCCGCTTTTCGATATAGCGAGACACATGCTTCGCTGCTTTTTCAGTCAGAGTGATCATGATAATTCTCTTCCCACTTCAAAATCTCACCCCGGGAAATACCGGGATTCGTCACCATCTCAGGCGACCTTCTGTTCCTCGCCATGACGCGCTTTGTAATCGGCCACTGCTGCTTTGATTGCGTCTTCAGCCAGAATCGAGCAGTGAATCTTCACCGGTGGCAGCGCCAGCTCTTCAGCGATCTGCGTATTCTTGATGGAGAGTGCCTGATCCAGTGTTTTGCCCTTGACCCATTCGGTCACCAGCGAGGATGAAGCAATCGCCGATCCGCAGCCATACGTCTTGAACTTGGCGTCTTCGATTACGCCGTCAGCACCCACCTTGATCTGCAGTTTCATCACGTCACCGCAAGCCGGCGCACCGACCATACCGGTGCCAATGGTCTCATCGCCCTTGTCAAAAGCGCCGACATTGCGGGGGTTTTCGTAGTGATCGAGTACTTTGTCTGAATAGGCCATGGTCTGACTCCTGAAAAAATTTTAGTGTGCTGCCCATTTGATCGAACTGATGTCGATCCCGTCCTTATACATATCCCACAGCGGCGAGAGTTCGCGCAGCTTGTGAACTTTTTTAGTCAGCAGATCGATCGCAAAATCCACATCTTCTTCGGTCGTGAAACGACCAAACGTAAATCGGATTGAACTGTGTGCCAGTTCATCGCTACGACCCAGCGCGCGCAAAACATACGATGGCTCAAGGCTGGCCGATGTACACGCCGACCCGGAAGACACCGCGATATCCTTGATCGCCATAATCAGCGATTCACCTTCGACATAATTGAAGCTGATGTTCAGGTTATGCGGCACACGGTGTGCCATATCGCCATTCACATAGACTTCTTCGATCTTGCCCAGACCCGCAGCGAGACGGTCGCGCAGCGCACGGATGCGTGGAATCTCAGTAGCCATCTCTTCTCGGGCGATGCGGAAAGCCTCACCCATACCAACGATCTGATGCGTGGCCAGTGTGCCCGAGCGCAAACCACGCTCATGACCACCGCCGTGCATTTGTGCTTCGAGTCGCACACGCGGCTTGCGGCGTACAT
>CAMBJI010000156.1 GCA_945867725.1 Bordetella parapertussis | reverse complement strand
GAAGATACCGTTGTGCTTGCCACGGTAGTCGCACGCAAAGATGCCAAGCCCGGTCAGGATTTCTTTCCGCTGACCGTGGACTATGTTGAAAAAACTTATGCTGCTGGTCGTATTCCCGGTGGCTTCTTCAAGCGTGAAGGCCGTCCTTCCGAAAAAGAGACGCTCACATCGCGTCTGATTGACCGTCCGATTCGTCCGCTTTTTCCTGAAGGCTATCTGAACGAAGTTCAGGTCATCATTCACGTGTTGTCGGTCAATCCCGATATCGATCCGGATATTCCCGCGATGATTGGTGCCTCTGCTGCGTTGTGCGTGGCCGGTATTCCATTCAATGGCCCGATTGGTGCAGCACGCGTTGGTTATATCGATGGTCAGTATGTTCTTAATCCTACCTTGTCACAGTTGCCGAACTCCCAGATGGATCTGGTCGTGGCCGGCACCGAAACGGCCGTGTTGATGGTGGAATCCGAAGCCAAAGAATTGTCTGAAGAAATCATGCTGGGTGCTGTTGTGTTTGGCCACGATCACATGAGAGTCGTGATCGATGCGATCCATGAATTGGTGCGCGATGGTGGCAAACCTGAAGTGTCATGGAGCCCTGCACCTAAAAACGAAGCGCTGATTGCACGCGTGACCGAACTGGCTGAAGCCAAACTGCGTGAAGCATTCGCTACCAAGGAAAAGCAGGCGCGTACTGACAAACTGCGTCAGATCAGCAGCGTGGTTAGTACTGCACTGGCTGCAGATGCTGCAGCGGCAGGTACGTCTGCACCGGACTCAGCAGATGTTGGCAATGTGATGTTTGATCTCGAGTCAAAGATCGTTCGCTCGCAGATCCTCGACGGTGAGCCACGTATCGATGGTCGTGACACACGTACTGTGCGTCCGATTTCCATTCGCACCGGTGTGCTGCCGCGTACGCATGGCTCCGCACTGTTTACACGCGGTGAAACTCAGGCGCTGGTCGTTGCGACCTTGGGTACGGCGCGTGACGAACAAAAAATCGATGCACTGACCGGTGAGTACAGCGATCGCTTCATGCTTCACTACAACATGCCTCCGTTCGCCACTGGCGAAACGGGTCGCGTGGGCTCGCCTAAACGTCGCGAGATTGGTCACGGTCGTTTGGCCAAGCGCGCGCTGATCGCTGCCTTGCCTGCGGCTGATGAATTCAGCTACTCGGTGCGTCTGGTGTCTGAAATCACCGAGTCGAATGGTTCTTCATCGATGGCTTCGGTCTGTGGTGGCAGTCTGGCGTTGATGGACGCTGGTATGCCTCTCAAAGCGCACGTTGCCGGTATCGCGATGGGTCTGATCAAGGAAGGCAGCAAATTTGCGGTCCTCTCCGATATTCTGGGTGATGAAGATCACCTGGGTGACATGGACTTTAAAGTGGCCGGTACTGCAAATGGCATTACTGCGCTGCAGATGGACATCAAGATTCAGGGCATCACCAAAGAAATCATGCAAGTCGCGCTGGCACAGGCGAAAGAAGGCCGCGTACACATTCTTGGCAAGATGCAGGAAGCCATGCCGCATGGCCGTACTGAGTTGTCGAATTTTGCGCCACGCCTGATCACGATTCGCATTAATCCCGAGAAGATCCGTGATGTGATCGGCAAAGGCGGTGCGGTGATTCGCGCACTGACCGAAGAAACCGGTACCCAGATCGACATCACCGATGAAGGCTTGGTTACCATTGCTTCAGTGGATGCAGCAGCCGGTCAAGAAGCGAAGCGTCGCATCGAAGAACTTACAGCCTCCGTTGAAGTTGGCAAGATCTATGATGGCGTTGTGCTCAAGCTACTGGACTTCGGTGCGATCGTTCAGGTCATGCCCGGCAAGGACGGTCTGCTTCACATCAGCCAGATTGCTAACGAGCGCGTGAATGCCGTCGCTGACTACCTGAAAGAAGGTCAGCAAGTGCGTGTCAAAGTTCTGGAAACCGATGACCGTGGTCGCCTCAAGTTGTCGATGAAGGCAGCGATGGCAGAAGACGGTGGTGAGGTCGCGCAACAGTAAGTAAACGGGTCGCTGTACTGCGACCATGAAAGCCGTCCGCTCCGCGGACGGCTTTTTGCTCTTTATGGCCAACCGTCAGAGCGCTGAAAAAACATAGGAGACACTCATGCAAGCGATAGAAATTGTCCAACCCGGTGGTCCCGAGGTGCTGCAACCTGCCGAACGCCCTATGCCTGTGCTCAAGGCTGGCGAGGTAATGATCAAGGTACATGCTGCTGGTGTGAATCGGCCTGATGTGCTTCAGCGTACCGGCAACTATCCGGTGCCGCCGGGCGCTTCCGATATTCCCGGCCTTGAAGTAGCGGGCGAGATTATTGACGGCGATTTCGCCGGCAGCACGCTGAAAAAAGGCGACATGGTTTGCGCGCTGGTGCAGGGCGGTGGTTATGCCGAGTACTGTGCAGCGCCTATTGCGCAGTGTCTGCCCGTACCCAAGGGTTTGTCTTTGCTGGAAGCAGCCTCTCTGCCTGAAACATTTTTCACGGTGTACAGCAATTTGTTTATGAGAGCTAAGCTCTCTGGTGACGAAACGCTGCTGGTGCAAGGTGGCAGTTCCGGTATTGGTGTGACGGCAATACAGATGGCACGCGCCATGGGTCACCGCGTTTTTGCGACAGCTGGTACTGACGACAAATGCCGTGCTTGTGAAGGTTTTGGCGCAGAGCGGGGCATTAACTATCGCACCGAAGATTTTGCGGAAGTCATCAAATCTGCGACCGGTGGTGCCGGTGTGAATGTGATCCTCGATATGGTGGCGGGTGATTACGTCAATCGGGAAATCAATTGTCTGGCCGATGATGGCCGGCTGGTGATCATTGCTTTGCTCGGTGGTGTCAAAGGTGAAGTGAATTTCGGTGAGATCTTGCGGCGACGGCTGACGGTCACGGGGTCGACTCTGCGTCCGCGCCCGATCGCCTTCAAACAGGAAGTGGCGCAGCATCTGCACCAGAAAGTCTGGCCTCTGCTCGAAACGGGTGTGATTAAACCCGTGATTTACCAGACCTTCCCGCTGGCGCGCGCTGCCGATGCGCATGCGCTGATGGAAACCAGCACGCACGTCGGCAAAATCATGCTGACGGTCGTCTGATGCTGGTTTGACCGGTTTTCAGCCCACAGGATAAAATCACGGGTTATTCATGAATCACACAACGATGCGGCGCACACTCATTGCTGGTAACTGGAAAATGAATGGCAGCGTCGTCGCCAACGCAGTGCTGCTCGATGGCATACGCGCCGGCGCCGGCGGGCTTGCCGCAGATCTGGCTGTCTGTGTGCCCTCACCGTACTTAGCTCAGACCCAATCGGCGCTTTCTGGCTCGGTCGTGGCCTGGGGTGGGCAGGACCTGTCGCTGCATGAGTCGGGTGCGTATACCGGTGAAGTGTCTGGTGCGATGTTGCGTGATTTTGGTTGTCAGTTTGTGATTGTCGGGCACTCCGAGCGTCGTAGTCTTCATGGCGAGACCGATGTCGTCGTGGCCGGCAAGGCAATGCAAGCCCTGGCGTGTGGACTCACACCCATCGTCTGTGTTGGCGAAACCCTCGAAGAGCGTGAAGCCGGTAACACCGACAGTGTCGTGTCCCGTCAGCTTACGGCTGTACTGACCGCAGTGGGGCAACAGTTGGGCAAAATTGTGGTCGCTTATGAGCCCGTGTGGGCTATTGGTACGGGTAAAACCGCCACGCCAGAGATGGCTCAGCAAGTTCACGCGCAGCTGCGGAGATTGCTGATCGGTGCGGACTCTGTCGCCGGTAGCGGTGTTCGCCTGCTTTACGGTGGCAGCATGAAGCCGGACAACGCGCGTGATCTGTTGGCGATGGCCGACATTGATGGCGGACTGATAGGTGGGGCCTCGCTCAAGGCGGAGGATTTTCTCGCCATTGCGAAGTCGGCCTGAGTAGTACGCTTTTTGTGCGGTTGAGTGCGCTGATATTTATGCGCTGAGGTTTAAAAAATGAAACAAAATATTATTAAAATGGAAAAATTTTCAACATGAACAACCTACACGCAATAATCATTGTCATTCAGGTCGTTACGGCGCTAATGATCATTGGCTTGGTGCTTTTACAGCACGGTAAGGGCGCCGACATGGGTGCTGCCTTTGGCTCGGGTGCATCCGGTAGTCTGTTTGGCGCCAGCGGATCTTCAAATTTTTTATCGAGATCGACAGGTTTTGCTGCAGCCGTTTTTTTTGCGGCAACGCTCGCGCTGAGCTTCATCGGCAGCAGGCCAGCCAGTACGTCCGGTGCGGGTGTGATGGATCAGGTAACAACGCCTGCCAAACCAGCAACGACTGCGCCCGGCACGCCAGATGCTTCGAAACTACAAAATAAATCGAACGAAATCCCGAAATAATCTCTTGTTAATGAATGCTGTCAAATCTGCATTGAGATCAGGAGTCAAAGCGGGTTAAAATGCTAGGGTTTTGCCGACGTGGTGAAATTGGTAGACACGCTATCTTGAGGGGGTAGTGGCGAAAGCTGTGCGAGTTCGAGTCTCGCCGTCGGCACCAGTCAAAACAGGAACAGGAATCCGGTGATTCCGAGCAGGCCAGCAGGGGATGCCCCTAGCTGGCTTTTTGCTGAAATGGCCGGCTTGGCTGTATGGCTAAAAATTGATTTGTTGCAGGGAGATGCTGAAAAAATCGGCGTCTTATAACGAGCCAGCGTAGGCGTATAGCGCGGCCGTCAGGAAGAGCAAGGTGTTGGCGCCGGTTTTGAGGCCACAAAAGTTTCCGGGTTTGTTTGACCAGTGCTTCCACAAACATAATCATCGTTTTGAACTGAGGATATAGTGAACCTCGAAAATTACCTCCCAATATTGCTCTTCATCGGTGTTGGCATTCTCGTCGGTGTAGCACCGCAGATACTGGGTCGTTTGCTTGGACCGCATCATCCTGATGCTGCAAAAACGTCTTCTTACGAATGCGGCTTCGAAGCTTTCGAAGACGCGCGCATGAAATTCGACGTGCGCTATTACCTCGTTGCGATTCTTTTCATTCTCTTCGACCTTGAAGTCGCTTTCCTTGTGCCTTGGGCAGTTGCCATGAGTGACATTGGACTGCTTGGTTTCTGGGCGATGATGATTTTTCTGGGTGTACTGGTCGTTGGCCTGATTTTCGAATGGAAAAAAGGTGCGCTGGATTGGGAATAAGCGATGGCAATTGACGGAATCATGAACGAAGGCTTTGTCACGACGACGGCCGACAAGCTAATTAACTGGACGCGCACCGGCTCACTTTGGCCGATGACCTTCGGGTTGGCGTGCTGCGCGGTCGAAATGATGCATGCGGGCGCGTCCCGCTATGATCTCGACCGTTTTGGTGTCGTCTTTCGCCCATCGCCAAGACAATCGGATGTCATGATCGTTGCAGGGACACTCTGCAACAAAATGGCGCCGGCATTGCGCAAGG
>CAMBJI010000155.1 GCA_945867725.1 Bordetella parapertussis | reverse complement strand
ACCGCGTTTTTGAGCAAAGAAGCCGAAAACCACAGTGGATCGATGGCCAGTTCACGGTACAAATCCCCGTACCACTTGGCACCAAACGGCGGCGGAAAGCGGGTCAATGCCTCTGTCAGATGTTCGAAATAGAGCGAATTTTTGCTGATAGTGGGGATACAGTCTTCTACCAAGTTCGCTATGGCCTGTGCGTGAGAAGCGGAAGGCTCATCCCGCGCCATCCCCAGTGTCTCGAAGAGTTCCTGTTTGTCAAAGGCCTGGGACAACACGACGCCATTCGAGTCATTGGCCAGATTAGTCTCGCGAACGCGGACCAACAACCGAATTTCATCGAAATCTGCACTCTTAACCCGATGAAAGTCCCGCGGGCCGTAACTCACCCAGGTGCAGGACGGCACAGATTGCTCCTGGAGGTCAGGGTAACGCTGCTCGATTTGCGACGTCATGGCCTCCAGCGCCTGGTGCGGCATCAGATCCGTCGGGTAATCAAGATCAACGGGGTGCGCGATAAATGGCGTCAGGCACGAGGTCCCCGTCACAAACAGGTGATGACACTCGTCGCCCACACCGTCATCAGCCTGCACAGTGGTGTCACAGTGCCAGCCTGGTTTGTGTGGCATCTGCCCAGCTTTGAGATGCTGGACTCGGATATCGACGTAACAAAGCCTGCGCTGGCCAGAGATGGGACAAGCTTTTAGGATCTCTGCCAGCAAGCCCTTGGCGTTTTCCAACTCGACGTGGAGGTCTGCGCCTTCTACAGTGGCTATCTGGTCAATGGCCGCTTGTGACACGCCGTCGACACGGCGACCAATCCTGAATCCATGCGCATTGAAACGAATCGTTTTTCGCCGCGCATGCCCATTGGTGGTGGTCATCCGCCAGTGTTGTCGTCGGATTGAATAGGCTTTCGGGGTCGAGGATGATCCGCGCAATCCATCCAGCGATGCAGGTACTCCACAGTTAAGTTTTCGATAACCAGCTTGCCGTCTTGCATGTAGCCCTGAAGCTTGACCGAGTGGTCTTCCTGTGACGATTGAGGTGTAGGCACACTTTGCGCCAGTTCACGCAAGGTGCGGATTTGCCGCTCAGTGAGCGCGAAATCAATTGCCTGCGCGGAATCTGCGGGCTTCGATGGTTTCGATGGCTTGGCTGGTTTGGATGCTTTTGTCATGATGACTCCGTTGGAAAAGGCAAGCAAAGTACGCAGCCTGTAGTTGGCAGATGCACGGCTGTTGAAGTCACAGTCTATCAAGTCAAAGGCTGGTTCAAAAGCAGTTTCGACTTACAAACAACGAGTTCCCACAGCACCTTTCTTGGCAATAATGGCCCCTACCGACCGCTGTTTCGCCGTCTGCAAGACCCCTCAGGATGTGCAGAAAAAGAAGCCGCTTGATCAGCGTCCGAAAGTTCAAATCGACACAATGTTCGTGAAAAAGCGGCCCTTTCCTCCATTGCTCAACGTCGCAGATTGGAAGACATCACACATTAGGCAGTCGACATTGGCGGGATGGCCATGCGCTGCTCCCTGCCAGGCAAACACCTTGTCCACGACTGGGACGACGGGCTTGAATTTCAAAAAAATCCGCGTAATCTGAACCTTCGCGACGGGAATTGTCGGCTTTCGCGTGGTCTGCCCGAGCACCGCCTGGAGTGCTCCCACATCCGGCAGCACGGCACATCCGATCGCTGCAGTATCTGAAGCTGAGATCTCCTGAAAAGTAGACGCCCGCAAAGGATTGATATGAGTGGAACAACCGTGGACTTCGCTATCGACACCATCGACGCCATCGAATTTATGCAAACTGCACCGACGAAGGTGCTGCTGAGCGCCGTCAATGGCCGAATCGATCTCAATCGCCTAGCAAACGAGGAAATTGCGAGTCGTGGGCTAGACCCGTGTGGTCAATGGGTGGGCTTCGAGGAAGCCAGAAAACAGGCTCAGATCACCAATTTAGCGGCGCTAGCGTGAATTCGACCGAGTCCGCTGGACGCTCATCGCTGTACGCCCGCTGGGAAAGCCCGCATCGCTACTTCGTCGCCAAGGTCCACGCGGATATCTTCGGTGAATGGGTGATTTCAGTTGCCCGCGGTGGCAGACGGAACAACCTGGGTGCCCCGTTCACCAAGCCTGTCGAATCAATAGAGGCTGGTGAACGTGCCTTAGAGCGCATCGACGTTGTCAGACGCCGTCGAGGCTATGTGCGCATACTGTGATCCGAAGATCCTGGCCAACGGCGAAAGGCGATCACTTTTTTGGGCCGATGATTGCGGCAGCATAGGCTGTAGCGATTGCCGAACAGGCATCTTGATAGCTGGCGAGCCACCATTCAGACTTTTGAGCAGCACCGTCAAGCTGCAACTTCAACTCAAGGAGTTTCTTCTCCAGGATCGCCATCTGTTTTTTGGCGATGCAAGAGTCACGATCGACAGCAGGAGCACCTGAGCCGCCACAGATTTTCGACTGATGGCCATGGACTCGTGCATTTAATGAACACGAACACAAGACTTGTATTGACTTGCTCAGAGAGGATTGGCGCATTTTTGGGTGCCTTAATTCGGTGTGTAGGAACCTTTAATTTAAGACACTGGGCATCAGAATTCAGAGTGAATGAATGCGTTTTTCAAGCGTCTTTCAACATTTCAAGGGTCTAGACGCGCATCACCGATGCAGACAAGCAGGCTGTCCAATTGGATGACTAGTCTGAACGACACGAAACATCACTCAGCTCACTTGCGGCCTCGCTCGAGGGCTATTTGGTGATTGACCTTCAATCAGTTTGACTTGCGCTTTACCAAGCGTAAGCTACTCCCAAAGAGAGGGGCAAATCAATGCGTTTCAACCAAGATTTCGTGGTGTTTCACACCGATGATTCGATCATCACCTGCGTGACGATGTCGCCAACAAAAGTTGCAACGAAAGTCGCGGTGGTGCTGTCTGGACCGATCAGTCCAAGGTACACCGAAGTGCAGGCTGCGCGGCATCGTGTTTACATGGACGCCGATGTGGCGCTCAGATCAAATTCGATGGTTGAGGTCGCTGTCCATGCTTGCAGCCTGGCTGGGGACTGGATAGAGCGGCAAGAGGCACAGGCCTGGTACTGGGAGCTTGTTGGCCTTTGTTTGCCGATGCGGGGGAGGTGCAACTCGATTCTGAAAGCGATTTCTGCAGTTGCACGGCAGCACTGGGGAAATCGCTATTGGGAGGCGCCAGAAGCCAGGGACTTGCTGCGGCGAGAAGTCGGATTGATGGGAATCTGCGCGCCGCAAGAGCTGCGATCTTCGCTCTCGCATCGTCCAGACAGCTTGCAGATCGACTAGCAATCGACACGCAACCGACAAGGTTCCGCACGATAAAAAAGCAAGTTTGCAGGGGTAAGCTGCACAAGTTGCCAAGAACCTGATGTTGCTGGACCCAGTCCACGCCAAGGCCTGGGCCCAAGGAATATCAGGCCTTCTTGGCCTTTGGTGCGGCCTTCTTAGACGCCTTGGTGGCGGGAGCTACTGCCTTGGCTGCTGCAGCTGCTGCCCTCAGTGCGACACGCTCCGCTTTGAGTGCGCTGATTTCCACAGCCAACACGCTCTTTTTAGCGCCCAGTTTGGCGATCTTGTCGCTCAATTTGGCGATTGCCTTAACCGCACTTGATACCTTGGCGGGCTTTGCAGCAGCCTTGGACACCTTCTTGGCGGGTGCAGCAGCGCTTGATGCCTTTGGTTTTCGCGCTGGGCTGGGTTTAGCGGATTTCTTTGCAGTTGCCATAATTTGAGTTACCTATTTTTCCGACGGAACCAATTTTCTGTCGCCAGCGATTGTCGCAAACTGACCTGGCCACTGATTGAGCGCACCCTGACTCTCCATTAAACATGGCTGCCAGGATCGATTTCGATACCGAGTTGGTGAACTGGCGCCTCGAGGCTGCTGTCGCGCTGCAGGTGTTTTCGCCTACATGGACAACGTGCGGCAGCTGATCAACGAGGAAAACAAGTCCCTGTTTGGCGCCATGCTTGCGAGCTTAAATCCGTCCACATTAAACAACTCGGCGGCCTTGCGCGACCTTTCTCAGCTGCAAACGAACATCGATACCGCCGAGGACGCCGTTTGAAAACTCGAAGGACGACTCGGCCAGATCAAGCTGCGCCGACTTCGCAATTGGGAATTCGAGAACGCGCTCATCCAGTGCGCCAACCTCACGCTGGATGGCCAAACCAGCTTCGAGCCTATGCCAGGAACGCTGCTCGATGGGTACGCCGCCATGAGCGACATCGAATTTGGTCGCGAAGTTGTGTCGGTCGCAGACCCAGATCGCGTGCTTTTTGCGGCCAACCTGTCGCTGAACGGCTATCCGCCGAACGCGACAAGTCGAGTTCTGGAAGTTTTGATGTCGTTAGCAGCGGAAATCCGAATAACGCACGTGGTCAAGTGCTTGGGCCAGCGAAAAGCGGCCAAGCTGGTAGGCGAAATTACGAACTACTACCAAATGACCCAGACGTCTTTTTTCCAAAAAGCAGTCTCAAGGCTAACAAAAACAGAGGCCACGCCTGACCCTGGCCGCGCTGAGCTGTACCAATCGTGTTTGGCGGCTCAGGCACGAACAATGGAAGAAAACCTGGGCTGGGTGCAACACGCGTTCACTGTCACTGTGATGGAAGAAACGCTAAATAGCTCGGAAAAGCGCGTTAACGAAGTGCTGCGGACAGTCAACACAGCCTCATTTATCCGAGAGCGGCTGGGACTAAAAGCATCTTTTGTCTCGACGATTCCAGGCTACTGGCACACGCAAAAACGCCTTAATCTCATCAATGTTGAGCTGTTGGCCGACTGCACGCCCATGATCACGGTGGCCTCAGGCCAGCCAAAAAGCCAGTTTTTGTCGGAAATCAATGACAAGCCAATGCCAGCAATGTTGGTGTTTCGGACGACATTGGAAACCTCGTTTAGCTTTATCAATCCGCATGTCGGTCATACGGGTCATACGCTGCTGGTGATGCCATCTGGAGGGGGGGAACGGCGTTCGTAAACTTCTGCATCACGCAGTTTCAGCGGTACCCAGACGCGTAAGTCGTTATTTTTGATCGTGATTGGTCCTGCCGCATCGTCACTGGCCTGGTCGGAGGCACGCACATCGACATCCACGACAAGCCTGTGCGGCTCAATCCAATGGCGGCGATCAAGCAAGGCCCAGACGGAATGCGTTGGGTCAGAGATTTCCTGGTGCGAATCATCGAAGACGGAGGCCTGACGATCACCCACGATGATAGAAATACCATTGATGAAAAACAGCGGCAATTGGCCGAATCTGGCGCTGAGCTGTCTCTGTCGCGGGTTGCACATGTCCTCCCAACCCATTTGCAAGCAGCGCTGCAGGAGTGGCTGGGCGAGGGGCCGTTCGGCTTTTTCGACTCCACCGAAGACGATCTGCAGCTCTCGAATTGGACTTGCAT
>CAMBJI010000154.1 GCA_945867725.1 Bordetella parapertussis | reverse complement strand
CATGGCGGCGACCGAATCGAGCATCGCCTCATCCATGTTCACATCAATAATTTGCGCACCGTTTTCTACCTGCTGACGTGCGACGGCAAGCGCCTCCTCGTATTGCTCATTGAGGATCATGCGCGCGAAAGCTTTCGAACCGGTGACGTTGGTACGCTCGCCCACGTTGACGAACAGCGAGTCCTCGTCGATCACATAGGGCTCAAGACCCGAGAGCCGCATCTGATGCAGGTGTGTAGGAATCTTGCGCGGTGCGATCGTTTTTACCGTCTCTGCTATCGCCTGAATATGCTCGGGCGTCGTGCCACAGCAGCCACCGGCGATGTTCACAAAACCACTGTCAGCAAAGTCTTTCAGTAGCGCGGAAGTGACATCCGGCGTCTCGTCAAAGCCCGTGTCCGACATGGGGTTGGGCAGGCCAGCGTTGGGATAAATGCAAACGAAGGTTTCGGCGATCTTTGACAGCTCTTCTGCATACGGACGCATGAGCGCCGCACCGAGTGCGCAATTCAATCCTATGGTGAGTGGCTTGGCATGTCGTACCGAATTCCAGAATCCGCTAACGGTTTGCCCGGACAAGACGCGGCCCGATGCATCAGTAACGGTCCCTGAAATCATGATAGGCAAACGCTGTCCGCTCTCTTCAAAGAACTGATCAACAGCGAATAAAGCTGCCTTGCAGTTGAGCGTGTCGAATACGGTTTCGACCAGCAGCACGTCAGCGCCGCCTTCCACCAACGCCCGGGTCTGCTCGAGATACGCGGCAACGAGCTGATCGAAATTCACATTGCGCGCACCGGGATCGTTAACGTCTGGCGAAATGGATGCCGTTTTCGGTGTGGGCCCCAGGGCGCCGGCGACGAAACGCGGCTTGTCGGGTGTGGCGTATTTATCGCAAGCCGCGCGCGCAATTCGCGCCGCCTGCACATTCATCTCATAGACGAGATGCGCCATGTGGTAATCGTCCTGGGCGATGCTGGTCGAACCAAAGGTGTTGGTCTCGATCAGATCGGCGCCAGCGGCCAGATATTGCTCGTGAATTTCCTGAATGATTTGCGGCTGAGTCAGCGTCAGCAATTCATTATTACCTTTAACGAAAACCTCTTTTCCCGGTACTGAGAAATCAGCAAAGCGCGTGCCGCGATAATCTTCCTCACTCAGCTTGTAAAGCTGAATCATGGTGCCCATCGCACCGTCGAGGATCAGAATACGCTGGGCTAACAGCGAGCGCAGCTGGGCTTCGGTAGAGGAAATAGCGTCGCGTTTCATCGAGTACAGTTTTGTAAATACAGTATGTTTTTAGATTCTGTATCGCCAATACTACCGACACAGGTTCTTGGTGCGCACATAAAAAAACCCGGCTTGCAAAGCGAAGCCGGGTGCGCGTTCCGCTTTAGCAGTATTTGTGCTGGGACTTTCTCCCCGGCGCCCGCAAGCTGGTTTTGACTTGTTTCATCAAATCGGCGCCGTCGAATTATAGCGGTAATTCAAGCAATGATTTGAAAGCGCTGCCCTACGGCGATAGCAAATCCTTGCAGGAAGGGCGCGGCAGCGAGACGCTTGCCGCCCGGTTTTTGCAGTTCGGTGAAGGTCAGCGCTCCTTCGCCACAGGCAACCGTCACGCCCGACGCATCGGCGGCCAGCACTTCACCCGCCTCGCCGCGCGCCGTCGACAGGCGAGCAGCGCTCACCTTGAGCGCCACATTGCCAATCTGCGCGACGGCACCGGGAAAAGGATGAAACGCGCGGATGCGCCGCTCAAGTGCCGCTGCAGGCTGTCGGAAATCGAGTACGGCCTCCTGTTTCGATATTTTGGCGGCGTAGCTGACGCCTTCTGAGGGTTGTGGCGTCAGACTGAGGTCCGCGCCGTGCGCCAGTCGGGTCAGTGCATCCACCATCATGCGTCCGCCCAAGGCGGCCAGCCGATCATGCAGGCTCGCGGTCGTGTCATCCGGGGCGATCGCTTCAGGACCCACAGCGATCATGGCGCCGGTGTCCAGCCCTTCATCCATTTGCATCAAGGTGATGCCAGTCTGGGTATCACCCGCCTCGATCGCGCGGTGAATCGGCGCCGCGCCCCGCCAGCGCGGCAGCAGGGAGGCGTGGATATTAATGCAGCCCAGCCGCGGTATCTGTAACACCGATGCGGGCAAAATAAGTCCATACGCGGCCACCACCATCACGTCATGCGGCGTATCGCGCAGCAAGGCCTGGGCTTGCGCCGCAATTTCGCGGTATTTGCCATCGGTCTTCAGCGAGACCGGCTGCGCCACCGGAATGCCATATTGCTGCGCGAGCTGTTTGACGGGTGAGAGTTGTAACTGCATGCCTCGCCCGGCAGGGCGATCCGGCTGGGTAAGCACCAGCGGCAGATCGAAACCCGCCTCATGCAAAGCAGCGAGAGCGACGGCAGCAAACTCGGGCGTGCCGGCGAAAATAACTTTCATCGATTAACGCACCGTGTCGGGCTGACGTTCTTTTTTAAGCTCGCGCTCTTCTTTTTGCAGTTTGCTCTTGATGCGATTGCGCTTGAGCGGCGATAGGTATTCCACAAAGACCTTGCCAAGCAAGTGATCCATTTCATGCTGAACACAGACTGCGAGCAAACCATCGGCCTCAAATTCGCGGACCACGCCCTCGACATTCAACGCCCGCACGCGTACTTGCGACGGGCGCTCGACACCATCAAAAATGCCCGGCACGGACAAACAGCCTTCGTCGTACACACTGCGCTGTTCGCTGGCCCAGAGGATTTCAGGGTTGATAAGCACCTGCAACTGATCGCGTGTTTCGGAAACATCGAGCACGATAACTTGCTCATGCACATCAATTTGCGTTGCGGCCAAGCCAATGCCTGGTGCTTCGTACATGGTTTCTGCCATGTCGGCGACCAATTGCCTGAGGCGATCATCAAATACCGTCACCGGTTTGGCGATCTTGTGCAAGCGACTATCTGGGTAACGGAGGATTGTTCGTAGAGGCATACAGCTTTTGCGCAACAAAGACGAAAAATTCAGTGATTACAAAACAGCAGCCATTCATGTTCGTGCAAAATCCACAACGCATTTTGTGATGGCCAAATCTGTTTCGATAGTCACAAACAAGAGTGAAATCTAATGAAAAAGTTTAGCACAGCCGCCCTGTTACTTCTGTTCGTCCTGCTACCGCAGGCAGTAGCCAAGGCCCGTTGCGAGTTTTTAGTGACCGCACCCGATAAGCACCGAGTGAAAGAAGGGGACACCTTGTGGCAAATCGCCGCCACCTTTCTGGAGAATCCGTGGTGCTGGAGCGCCGTCTGGGAACGCAATCGTGAACAGATTCGCGATCCGCACTGGATTTATCCGGGTCAGACCATCTACTTTGATCGCGAACGGCAGCAACTGAGTTTACGGCAGAGCGACGCCATGTCCGTCGTCCACCGCTCACCGTCGGTGCGCACAGAAAGCCAGCGCGCTGCCCCCTTGCCTGTGATCGCACCCGAGCTCGAAAAAAGGCTGAGCAAGACGACCTTAGTGCCAGCCGATGCGCTAGCGCTGGCGCCTAAGGTCGCAGGCCTGGCAGACGGGCGGCGAATGGCTTCGATGGGCGATGCGATCTTTGTGTCCGGCACGTTGAATGAGCACACACGGTTTCAAGTGATCCGTCCCCTGCAAACGATCGTCGATCCCGACACAGGAAAACCGCTGGCACTGACCAGTCTGCGCGTAGGCACAGCGGACCTGCTGAGAGCGGGACGCGATGCGATGCACCAATTCAAGGTGACCTCATCCGATGCCGAAATTCTGGTGGGCGATCGGCTTGTTCCATTGGTAAACCTCGAACAGCAACAGTGGTTGCCTCATCCGACGCCGGCTGTTTCGGGACGTGTGGCCTCCGTGCTGAGGGGTGCGACATGGGCTAGTGTGAACGATATTGTGGCCATCAACCGGGGCCAACGCCAAGGTCTGGACACTGGCAGCGTCGTGGCCGTGGTACGACACGTTAAAATTTACGGCAAAACCAAACAGCCTGCCCCAAATGCATCTATGCCAGACGAAATTGCCACCCTATTGGTCTTTGATGTTACCGATGAAGCTGCGCTAGCCGTGGTCATGCGTGCCAAAGATACCTTCACGATCGGCGATACGGTCGAGTCCGTCGACAAGGATGTGCGATGACAAGCGCTGAGGAACTGGCCTCGTGGATCAGGTTGATGGATACCGAAGGCGTCGGTCCGCAAACTGCGCGCGAACTACTGACGCGTTTTGGGTTGCCGTCAGAAATTTTCGGCGCAGGGTTTTCTTCATTGCAAAAATGCGTTCCAGAAAAAATTGCCTATGCACTCTGCGCTCCCGTTTCCGAAGCCTTGCAAACCAAGATAGACCGCACACTGGCATGGGCTGACCATCCGGACAATCATGTGCTGACACTTGCCGACCACCAATACCCCAAATCACTGCTCAACATTAGCGATCCGCCGCCCGTACTTTATGCCAAAGGTGATATCGCTCTTCTGACTCGCCCTTCGATTGCCATTGTGGGCAGTCGCAATGCGACGAAACAAGGCCTGCAAAATGCGGAACGATTCGCTCACGTATTGAGTGCTGCAGGACTAACCGTCATCTCAGGTTTGGCCTTGGGGATTGATGCTGCCGCACATCAAGGCGCGTTACTCCACACACGATCTGGCCATGTTGGTGGATCCACCGTGGCAGTGACTGGCACCGGTTTGGATTTAGTCTATCCGGCACGCAACCGGGAACTGGCCCACCAAATCGCCGAAGCAGGTTGCCTACTCAGCGAGTATCCATTGGGTACACCAGCGATAGCGTCGAACTTCCCACGGCGCAATCGCATCATCAGTGGTTTGGCGATGGGTGTTCTGGTGGTTGAAGCCGCCGCACAATCCGGCTCGCTGATCACGGCTCGCAGCGCATTGGAACAAGGCCGGGAGGTGTTTGCAATTCCCGGCTCTATTCATTCGCCCTTGTCCAAGGGTTGCCACGTACTGATACGGCAAGGCGCAAAGCTGGTGGAATCTGCGCAAGACATTATGGAAGAGTTGCGCTGGAGTCCCGGCAACTCACCACTGCCCGCACTAAATGAACCGATGCAAACTGATCCCTCACTGCACTATTTGCTTGAGGTGGCTGGTTATGATCCGGTGTCCGTTGACCAACTTTTGCAACGTTCTGATTTATCTGTCGCAGAAGTTCAAGCGGGATTACTGACATTGGAACTGAATGGACAAATGGAATTACTGCCGGGCGGACAATATCGGCGTATTAGCTGAATCTTCAAAAAAATCGCAGAGAAAACTCAGCAAATAAAACCGTAAAATTTTATCGCTGCAAAACTGTCATCAATTTGTTGATTTTCCTCACTAGATAATTAAACAACCCCATCGACTCGCCATAAAACACCCGCTTATTCAGCACACCCAATTTGACGGGTTATTTCTGCGGGTCTCTAAATCATTGGTAAACGAAAG
>CAMBJI010000153.1 GCA_945867725.1 Bordetella parapertussis | reverse complement strand
TGGCACATGGATATCGAGGAATTCCTCGACCTGCGTAAAAACACCGGTGATGATCGTCGCCGCACGCACGACATGAACACGGCCAACTGGATTCCCGATCTGTTCATGAAGCGCGTGATGGAAAAAGGTGATTGGACCTTGTTCTCGCCTTCCGATGTTAAGGACTTGCACGAGAAGTTTGGTAGAGAATTCGAGACCGCTTACCTGGGCTACGAAGCAAAGGCCGCCGGTGGCGAGCTCAAGCTATTCAAGAAAATTCAGGCGCTGGATTTGTGGCGCAAGATGCTCTCGATGCTGTTCGAGACCGGCCATCCCTGGATCACCTTCAAGGATCCTTGTAATATCCGCTCGCCCCAGCAGCACGTGGGCGTGGTTCACAGCTCCAATCTGTGTACCGAGATCACGCTGAATACCAATGATTCCGAGATCGCCGTTTGTAATTTGGGCTCGGTCAATCTGCCCGCGCACATGAAAGATGGCAAGCTTGATCACGACAAGCTGCAGAAAACCATCAACACGGCAATGCGCATGCTCGATAACGTGATCGACATCAATTATTACGCCGTGAAGAAGGCGCGTGATTCGAACCTGCGTCACCGTCCGGTTGGCATGGGCATTATGGGTTTCCAGGATTGCCTGCACATGATGCGCGTACCTTATGCGTCCAAAGCTGCGGTCGAGTTCGCCGACCGTTCGATGGAGGCGGTCTGCTATTACGCTTATATGGCGTCCACCGAACTGGCCGAAGAGCGTGGGACTTACAGCTCTTACCGCGGATCCTTGTGGGATCGCGGCATCTTGCCCCAGGATTCGCTCAAGCTGCTGGCCGAAGAGCGCGGTGGATACCTTGAGGTTGATACCACTGAAACACTGGAATGGAGCAAGCTGCGCGATCGCATCAAGCAGCACGGCATGCGCAACTCAAATTGCGTCGCGATCGCACCGACGGCAACCATCTCCAATATCATTGGCGTGTCGGCGTGTATCGAGCCGACGTATCAGAATCTCTATGTGAAATCGAACCTGTCAGGCGAATTCACCGAAATCAATGAGCATCTGGTACGCGACCTGAAAGCCCGTGGTCTGTGGGATGAGGTGATGATCGCCGATCTGAAATACTTTGATGGCAGTCTGGCTCGCATCGACCGCATTCCTCAGGACTTGCGTGATCTGTACGCCACGGCCTTCGAAGTCGATACGAGTTGGCTGGTTGAAGCGGCCTCGCGTCGCCAGAAGTGGATTGATCAGGCGCAGTCTCTGAACATCTACATGGCAGGCGCATCCGGCAAGAAGCTCGATGAGACTTACAAGCTCGCTTGGCTGCGCGGTCTCAAGACCACGTATTACCTGCGTACTATCGGTGCTACCCACACTGAGAAGTCAACGTCCAAGGCTGGCGCGCTTAATGCCGTCTCTTCCGATATGCCAGCGACGGTAGGTGCGGCAGCAGAGACCGACGGCCCGGCTTGCGTGCTGCGACCCGGCGATCCTGGTTTCGAAGAGTGTGAGGCTTGTCAGTAATCTCACGCCGGCTTGCATCGCGCAGGATAACGATCAAGCCGGCAATGCGAACCCAGACTATGCTGTAACGATGAACCAATATAAGTAAATTAGGAAAAAACACCATGCTCTCCTTTGAAGACGACACCGCAGCATCCGCAACACGACCACCGCAGGCGCGTCCGCAATTGCAGTCCGTGCCGGCTGGTGCTCCTGCTGCTGCATTTCATGCCGACGCGGCCCTTGACCCCGGCATACTCGCTCGCCCTGAAAAGACCGGCGATACCCACGGCCGCGTCAACGCGGTAGACAAGCGCATCATCAACGGCAAGACCGACGTCAATCAGCTCGTGCCGTTCAAGTACAAATGGGCATGGGACAAGTACCTGGCCGGCTGCGCGAACCATTGGATGCCGCAGGAAATCAATATGCAGCGCGACATCGAACTGTGGAAGAACCCGAATGGCCTGACCGAAGATGAGCGTCGTCTGGTCAAGCGCAATCTGGGCTTTTTTGTGACCGCTGATTCACTGGCCGCCAACAACATCGTCCTGGGCACCTACCGCCACATCACCGCGCCGGAGTGCCGCCAGTATTTGCTGCGCCAGGCATTCGAAGAGGCGATCCACACCCACGCCTACCAGTACATCGTCGAGTCGCTGGGCCTGGATGAATCGGAAATCTTCAATGCTTACAACGAAGTCACCTCGATTCGGGACAAGGATCAGTTCCTCATTCCGTTCATCGAGACGCTGACTAACCCCGAGTTCCAAACGGGTACGACCGAGACCGATCAGACCCTGCTCAAGTCACTGATCGTCTTTGCGTGCTTGATGGAAGGCTTGTTTTTCTATGTCGGCTTCACCCAGATTCTGGCTCTGGGCCGTCAAAACAAGATGATGGGTGCCGCTGAGCAGTATCAGTACATCCTGCGTGATGAGTCCATGCACTGTAATTTCGGGATCGACCTGATCAACACCATCAAGCTCGAGAATCCCCATTTGTGGACGCCTGCCTTAAAAGAAGAGATCAGGGTTTTGTTTTTGCAGGCGGTGGAGTTGGAATATCGCTACGCTGAGGATACAATGCCGCGTGGTGTGTTGGGACTCAATGCGGCGATGTTCAAGGGCTATCTCCGTTTCATCGCGAATCGCCGGGCTCAGCAGATCGGACTGGAAGCCATGTTCCCGCAGGAAGAAAATCCCTTCCCGTGGATGAGCGAGATGATCGACCTGAAGAAAGAGCGCAACTTCTTCGAAACTCGGGTTATCGAGTACCAGACCGGTGGTGCGCTCAACTGGGAATAAGTGCAGACCGTAAGTGAACAAAGGGCGGGCCGGTGTCTGGTTCGCCCATGAATTTTGGGAGCCCTCTCGAAACTGCTTGCGAGCGCAGGCGGTTTCGGGAAGGTTCGATAAGCAGCTTGAACGACGAAAGGCGGCATCCGGACTGAATGGACAGTACGCGAGCTCACTTCACTTTTTTTAATGCGTTCATGAGCCCGAAGCTTCCGGGCCAGGTAGCGTATTCTTCGAAAAAAAGTGGTTCTTTCTGCAAAATTATTCCGACGCCGGCTTTCATGCCGGCGTTTTTTTTGTTCTTGGCGGCTGTGTGCCGCTGAACAAATTGGTTGAAGTGCTGCATTGACGAGGAGATGCAGCAGTTCAGCTGGCGCCCAATTCATTAGCGCAAACAAACTTTTGTTTGTGCCGATGAATAATCCGCTTGGACCTTCGTGGTGCCAGACGGGTTTCCAACTTGTACCAAGTGATATGTGATCACATGAAGGAGAAAGCAATGGCAACAGCAAAGAAGAAAACTGCAGCCAAGAAGAAGCCGGCTGCAAAGAAGAAGCCGGTCGCCAAGAAGGCTGCGACCAAAAAGGTAGTCGCCAAGAAGGTAGTCGCCAAGAAGAAGCCCGCTGCTAAAAAAGTCGCTGCCAAGAAGAAGCCGGCTGCGAAAAAAGTAGCGAAAAAAGCGACTAAAAAAGCGACCAAAAAAGTCGTGAAGAAGGCGGTAGCGAAGAAGAAGCCAGCTGCAAAAAAGGCCGCCGCGAAGAAAAAACCGGTAGCCAAGAAAGCTGCAAAGAAAGCGACGAAGAAGGTAGTCGCCAAGAAGAAGCCAGCAACCAAGAAAGCCGCCGCCAAGAAAAAGCCGGCCGCTAAAAAGGTCGCAAAGAAAGCAGCAAAAAAGCCAGCAGCTAAAAAAGCGGCAGTGAAAAAAGCTGCACCTAAAAAAGTAGCTCCTAAAAAAGCTGCGGTGAAAAAAGCGGCGCCTAAAAAAGCCGCTCCTAAAAAGGTGATGGCCCCAAAGCTCGCGCCTAAAAAGCCGGCAGTCGTCAAGAAGCCAGCAGTCGTCAAGAAGCCGGCACCAGTCGTATCGGTGGCGCCGGTAGCAGCAACAGCACCAGCACCCGCGGCAGCACCAGCACCCGCGATCAAGACTGTGCTGAGTCCTGCGGCGGCCTGGCCATTCCCAACGGGTATTCGTCCCTGAGCGAGTGCTGTTTGGAAGCCTGACTGTTTTTTGGGCAAAATCCCGCTGCAGATATTCTGTCTGCAGCGGTTTTTTCTTTTGCTGGTCCCCGGTAAGTCATTGAGGTAAGTCTTGGTTTACAGTATTTTCAATCTAATCGTCGACACCATCGCCACGCTGCTGGCCGCCTTGCTTTTGCTGCGGTTCTGGATGCAGGTAGTTCGCGTCCGTCCACCGCTGTCGCTGAGTCAGTTCATGTTTCGGGTGACGGATTGGCTGGTTTTGCCGCTACGCCGTGTGCTACCGGGTCTGGGCGGGTACGACTGGGCGAGCTTGGTGGGCGCCTGTCTGGTTGCCCTGTTATCGGTTGCGCTGGAACTGGCGGTACGCTCGGTGTTTGCGCTTGAGCCATGGCTTCTGCTCTCGGCCTTATCCATAGTGCACTGGATTCTTTACGGGCTGATCATCCTGTTGTTCGTCGAAGTAATTTTCAGCTGGGTTAATCCGCATGCACCGCTTGCACCCATGGTGCGCGCCATGAATGAACCGCTGATGCGACCTCTGCGCCGTTTCATTCCACCCATTGGCGGCGTTGATCTCTCGCCCCTGGTGGCCTTTCTCATACTGCGTATTGCTGTTTTTCTTGCGGATAATCTGATCTACAGTTTGTGACGACACAGGCTTGGTGTCACCGGCAAGCGGGATCGTTGCGCATTGCCGTGCATGTGCAGCCGGGTGCGCGCGTATCGGAAGTACTCGGGGCGGTTGGCGATGCGTTGAACATACGACTCAATGCGCCACCTGTTGATGGCAAGGCCAATGAAGCTTTGATTGCGTTCATCTCTGAAAAACTGGGCGTCAGGCAGCGTGATGTTCGCATACTGCGCGGACAAACCAGTCGACAGAAGCTGCTCGATATTGACAGCGCGCTTTCGGTAGATGATGCACGTGCACTGCTGTTATGACGCTGCAGCTGAAGTGGCAGATCAGAGATCTGCCCGTAGCCGAGCGCCGTTCAGTGCAGGCGCTTGTCTGGTTTCTGTAGCGGTTCAGAATCGGTAGCCGAATTCCTTGTGGAAGTGATCTTCGATTGCGCCCAGTGTCGGCGCATGATTTTGGCCTCCCTGGCTCGCTATCTTGATGGCACCCATCAATGAGGCCAGTCGGCCAATCGTCATCCAGTCCATGCCGCGTGTCAGACCAAACAGCACGCCGGCGCGGAAGGCATCGCCGCAACCGGTCGGATCAATCACCTGATGGACACGCACGACCGGAATATCAAAGCGGCCGTCTGCGGTAAAAATTTCCGCGCCTTGCTCGCCCCGCGTGACCACCAGCGCTGAAACGCGCTCCGAGATTTCAGGTAGCGACAGACCAGTGCGCTCGGTTAGCAGTTCAGCTTCGTAATCATTGACGGCGACATAGCTCGCCAGCTCAATGAAATCAATCAGTTCAGGTCCGCTGAACATGGGCAGACCCTGACCCGGATCGAAGATGAAAGGAATCTTCGCTGCCGCGCAATCGCGG
>CAMBJI010000152.1 GCA_945867725.1 Bordetella parapertussis | reverse complement strand
CCGCAAGTCGAGGTCGTTGGTACTTCGCCACTGCCCGGCATCGGCATCGAGAAATACAAGCTGCCCTACGATGTGCAGACCGTCACCAGCGAGCAGATGTATCAGTCGCAAACACTGAATCTCACTGATTTCATGTCGCGCAATCTGCTGGGTGTGAACATCAATGAAGTTCAGGGTAGCCCGTTTCAGGCGGACATTACCTACCGGGGTTTTCGTCTGTCGGGAATTTTGGGCTCGTCGCAAGGTTTGTCAGTCTATCTGGACGGCGTGCGGGTGAATGAGCCCTTTGGTGACGTGGTGAACTGGGACATGATCCCTGAAGCCGCGATCAGCAATGTGACACTGGTACCGGGTTCGAATCCTGTGTATGGCCTCAATACCTTGGGTGGCGCGCTGGCCTTCACCACAAAGTCAGGACTCACCGCACCGGGAGGTGAAATCAAATTGCAGGCGGGTAGTTTTGGACGCGTGCGCACCGACATCAGCCACGGTAGCAAGGGGAATGACGGCTATCACAGCTTCATCTCTGCGACTGCCTTCCGCGAAGATGGATGGCGGGATTATTCCGAGGGTTCACTGGGTAATGTGTTTGCGAAGATTGGACGTCAGCAGAATGACAGTAACTGGGATTTGTCACTGCTAGTGGGACGGAGTAGTTTGTTGGGTAATGGGCTGTTGCCGAGTTATAGCTACGGCGCTGATGGCGATGATCCGGCAGCAGCCGGCATGTATGAAACCAATCGCAAGTGGGTCTATACCCACCCGGACCGCACCAGAAATGAATTGCAGCAGCTGACTTTTAATTTTCAGCGGATTCTGGATGGTAATACTGAGTTGGCGGCGAATGCCTACGTTCGAAATAGCAAGCGGAAAACAGTGGGGGGAGATGCAGAGCGGGAAGATGACGGGGCTGGCAACTACTCAAACGACGCTGTGCTGAACTACACTGCGACATCGCAAAACAGCTACGGCACGAGTATCAACCTCACCAAACTACTGAACCAACACCAGATAACCACGGGCGCATCAGTTGATGCAAGCAGAGTCGGCTACGGCTCAAGCCAGGCAGATTGCGACACCAACATCGACTCAACGCGTGCCCCCTACGGCTGCGACCCTGCGGAAGATCACGCAAGACTCAAGGGCAGATCGACGGCATTTGGCATCTATGCATCTGATACCTGGAACGTCTCGGAACAAACATTCGTGACAACCTCTGGTCGATTCAATCATGCCACCGTTAACAACAGACTAAATACTTACGTAGATGCAGATGGTGATCCGCTTGCCTCCACGAGAGTCACTTCTGATAAATTTACTTACAACAGCTTCAACCCCTCATTTGGGGTCACGTATAAACCAGTTCAGACAATTTCAGTTTTCACCAATATCGGCCAAAGTAATCGTGTGCCGACATCTATAGAGCTGGGATGTGCGGACTCAAGCTATCCCTGCCGCCTTCCGACCGGTTTACAGGCTGATCCCTATCTGAAGCAGGTCATTGCTCAAACACTGGAGACCGGCCTGCGCTGGCAGCTTTCGAGCGATAGCGGTTTATCTGTCGCCCTTTATCGATCGGAAAACAAGGATGACATTTTGTTCCGAGCCGTGAGTTCGAGTGGACTTGGTTATTTTAGTAATTTTTCCAAGACGCGTCGTCAGGGTGCCGACATCACGGCCTTCACCATGGTTAAATCGTTGTCATTGCGAATCAGTTATAGCTACCTTGACGCCACCTATCAGGACAGCGGCACTCTATTTGGAGGCGAACGAAATATATCGATCACACCCGGCACCAAAATTGCAGGTCTTCCTGAGCATACTTTTCGTATCAATGCAGACTGGCGAGCAACTCCAAAAATGACGATTGGAGGCACTTTGTTGACGACATCAAGCTTGGTAACACAAGGCAATGAAGATGGAAAAATACCAGACGATGAAACTGTTAACGCCAAAATAAATGGTTACACGCTCCTGCATCTACATGCAAACTACGAAGCAGAAAAAGGCCTCGATTATTTCGCCCGAATCAACAATGTCTTTGATACGCGCTTCGAAACCTACGGCATGATGGCGATGAGCATGTTCAATGCCAACGGCAGTCTGATAGATTCATCAACTTCAACAACCGGCCCCAACGTCAGCCGCTTCGTCGCCCCCGGCGCTCCACGTCACCTGATGGTCGGTTTGCGCTACCGCTTCTGATTTTTCTTCAACCTCCCTCGATGTCTTTATAGGGCATGCAGATCACTGCATGCCCGTTTTTTTTACTGCTGCAGACTCAACCAGCAAGCGAAAATAAAATCTCACGCCAGCCCATGCCGCTTCGCATACTGATGTAACTCAATCGGCGTATACACCCCCAGCTTTTGCCGAATGGAGGATTGATAATTGGCCACCGTCTTGGTGCCCAGATGCAGGCGCTGTCCAATGTCATCGACGGTTTGTCCATTGGCCAGCAAGCGGAATATCTCGAATTCTCGCGGCGCCAATTGCAAATGGGGCGGGCTTTCTTTTTCTGCTTCTGCTACGGCTGAGGCCAGATCATCTGAGATGGGTTTTTCACCGCGCATGACCTGGTGAATAGCATCGACCATGCGTTCGGGTGGCATGCTCTTAGTGAGATAACCACTCGCTCCCGCGCGCAATGCTTGCAGGGCAAGTGCGGCGTTTTCATGCATCGTAAACACCAGCACACGTTGCTCAGGATAGCGCTGCAACATCCTGCGCATGCTTTCAAGACCACCCTGCCCCGGCATGGATAAATCCATCACAACGACATCAGCAGGGGTCTGCGCGAGCATGCCATACGCCAGTTCACCACTATCGGCTTCGCCGACTACTTGCAAAGTGGGATCCAGTTCCAGATAGCGCTTGTAACCAGCGCGCACCACCGCATGATCATCCACCAGCAGTACACGAACGATGTCAGTTGACATGCACCACCTCGCTGATGATGGTCGTTTCCAAGGGGAAGGTCGCCTCCAGCAGGACGCCGTGCGGGTTTACCGTATGCCAGTGCAATTCCCCCTGATTGGCCAGCACGCGTTCACGAATACCAATCAGACCCAAGCCACCTGTCGGTTGCGGATCCGTGCTTGCCATGCCTTTGCCATCATCGGCGACCGTCAGTCGCAGGACGCGCGCGCCGCTATCAACAGCGACAGTGATATCGACACAGCTTGCCTCTGAATGTCGCATTACATTGGTCAGTGCTTCCTGAGCGATGCGATAGATTGCCACTGCCAGTCGCTGCGGAATGGCGATGTTGTCGAGGTTAACGTTGAGCCGACACTCAAGTGCCACCGCATCGCGTGACTGCCGCTGCTTCACCAGATCACGCAAGGCCTGCTCGAGTGCGATGTCATGTTCTTCGTCACCTTGCAAACCATAGGGACGCAACTGTGCGAGCAAACCCCGCAATTGCGACAGGATGCTGCTGCTGTTCTCGTACATCGCCTGAGCGCACGCTTCCAACGCGCTTTGGCCGGCAGATCGTTTGAGCAGATACGAAGCATCGACCTGAATGGCGGTAAGCAGCTGTCCGAATTCATCATGCAGTTCATGGGCGAGTTTGCGTCGTTCATCTTCCTGAACATCCTGGAGCCGATGCAAGAGTTCGCGCTGCTTGGCGATCTGATCCGTGAGCGCTGCGGCCAGATGATTGAGCGCCTGCGCAATCTGATTGAGCTCACGCGTGCCTGAAGCGGCGATACGCGTTGCATAGTCACCGGCTTCAATACGAGCAATACCCGCCAAAATACCCGACAAGGGCGCCAGTGCCAGACGCAGCGTGAATCCGATCGCCAGAATCAGCATCAATCCGAGAACGGCAAACAAAGCCAGCTGCAGCAAGGCGCCCGTGATGGACTCGGTGATCTCGGACTCTGGATTGGGCTCCAGTAAAAGTGTGACCTGATGTCCATCGCTACGCCTCAGCGACAAGGCATAGCTGCCCATCGTGGCATGGCTGGCCAGAAATCGATTGAGCATAGCCGGCATGACTGAAGATGAGTCTGTCGCTGGCTGGGTCAGACGACGACCGGACTCATCGAGCAAAGCCACATGAAAATGGCGCAAGCGCTCACCCCGATTGAGCGCATCAATCGCGGCGATTTGCCGATTCAGTGAATCACTCCCCTGTAATTCGGACAAAGTGGTAATCAGCTGACCGATGCTCTGACTGCTGCGCACTTCGTCTGCGATGTCGTGACGGGCGGCAAACAAGGTGAACAGCGCCACGAGAATAAGCATGAAAAAGCCGACTGCAAAAAGTCTGAGCAGGAGTCGGGTAACAAGTTGCATGGCGGCTCCGGGAGAATGGCGAATACGGTGACCTAGCAGTTAAAAATGCGTCATGTATCCATGAAGTTGCTTTGCATCAATAACCCGCCCGATTATACGATCAGCGAACGAATGTTGACCGGAAAACGCTGTCCAATCCTCTGTTCATCCGCCGACTACCCTGGGACTCCCAAGCTATGCCGGAACATTTTTCCGGACTGCCCTTTCTTCGCGAGACGCTGATTTTTCTTGCGCTGGCGGGCATTCTGATTCCACTGCTCCAGCGCTTGCGCATCAATCAAATTCTGGGATTTCTGGCAGTCGGTGTTTTGCTGGGCCCTTTCGGACTGTGGCTGTGGCTGGGGTATTTGCCTTGGCTTAAGAACATCACCATCATTCGTATCGAAGGCATGGTGGCGCTAGGTGAACTAGGCGTGCTGTTTCTGATGTTCACGATAGGACTGGAGTTATCCGCAGAGCGTTTGTGGATGCTGCGACGCTGGGTGTTCGGTGCGGGTATGGCGCAGGTCCTGTTGTCTGCATTACTCATTGGCATAGCGGCACTGATGCTTAACAATGAGCCACCGACTGCGATTGTGCTGGGTCTGATGCTGGCGCTGTCTTCCACGGCCGTGGTGATGGAACTGATGGGCGACCGGCATTTGCTGGACACGCCGATGGGTCAGGCCAATTTTTCTATTCTGATGCTGCAAGATCTGGCGGTGGTGCCCATTCTGGTCCTCGCGGGCTGGCTCTCTCAGGGCAACACAGAACCCATCTGGGTCGTGCTGGCCGCCGTGGCGCTTAAGTCCGCAGGCGTGATCTTGCTGGTCTATTTTCTGGGTCGGCGAGTGATACGACCTTTTTTCAAGGCACTGGCAAAACAATATCGACATCGGCACCAACCCGCCACCTTTGTTGCGCTGATTCTTCTTTGTACGTTGGGTATCGCAAGGCTCACCGAGTATGCAGGATTATCCATGGCGCTAGGCGCATATCTCGCTGGACTACTACTGGCTGAGACAGAATTTCGCCATGAAGTTGAAGTGACCATCGAGCCTTTCAAAAGTCTGTTGCTAGGCTTGTTTTTTATGTCCGTCGGTATGCAAATGGATGTTCGTGTCATTCTGGCGTCCCCACTCTTGCTTGCCCTGTCCGTCGTAGGACTTTTTATCATCAAGACAGCTGTGGTGATGCTGGTGTTGCGGCTGGGTGGTCTGCC
>CAMBJI010000151.1 GCA_945867725.1 Bordetella parapertussis | reverse complement strand
AACGTCTGCGCTATTTACGCGAACTCGAAAGTCGTCGTACCGCCATCATTACTTCAATTGAAGAACAGGGAAAGATGACGCCTGAACTGCTCAAGGCTATCAGTCTTGCGCAGGACAAAACCCTGCTGGAAGATCTGTATCTTCCCTATCGTCCCAAGCGCCGCACCAAAGTCCAAATCGCGATGGAAGCCGGACTGGAACCGCTCGCCAATGCCCTGCTTGGTAATCCCGCGCTGGATCCCGAAGCAGAAGCGGCATCCTATTTGCGCCCGCCTTTCGCCACCGAACAAGGTGATAATCCCGGCGTTGCCGATACCAAGGCAGCACTGGATGGCGCGCGACAGATTCTGATGGAACGCTTTGCCGAAGACGCGGTGCTGCTACAAGACATTCGCGAGTACCTGACCAGTCATGGTGTGGTCGAATCCAAAGTGATCGAGGGCAAGCAGGATGCTGGTGAAAAATTTGCAGACTACTTTGACTATTCAGAGAATCTCTCCAGCATTCCCTCACACCGCGCTCTCGCACTGTTGCGGGGCCGACGCGAAGAAATGCTCACGGTGATACTGCGACTCGATACGGAAGCAGAAAAACCGAAGTGGGATGCGCCCCCCAATCCCTGCGAAAGCAAAATCGCTGTACGCTTTGGTGTACGTCAGCAAAGCCGTCCTGGGGACAAATGGCTGATGGACACGGTGCGCTGGGCCTGGCGAGTAAAAATCTTCATGCATCTGGAAACGGAACTGATGACGCGCTTGCGCGAAGAGGCCGAAGCCGAAGCTATACGTGTTTTTGCACGCAACCTGAAAGATCTGCTGCTGGCGGCACCGGCCGGGCCACGCGCAACGATGGGACTTGATCCCGGCTTACGCACCGGCGTGAAAGTCGCCGTGGTGGACGCCACCGGTAAGGTCGTCGATACCGCAACCATTTACCCCCATCAGCCACGCAATGATTGGGATGGCTCACTGCACACACTCGCTCTGCTGGCACGCAAGCATCAGGTGGCACTGATCTCGATTGGTAACGGCACAGCATCGCGCGAAACCGACAAACTCGCGCAGGATCTGATGCGTTTGCAACCCGACCTCAAACTCAACAAGATCGTCGTCTCCGAAGCGGGCGCATCGGTGTACTCAGCTTCCGAATTTGCTTCACGTGAATTGCCTGAACTCGATGTATCGATACGTGGCGCCGTTTCGATTGCGCGTCGCTTGCAAGACCCGCTGGCTGAGTTGGTGAAGATCGATCCGAAATCGATTGGCGTGGGTCAGTATCAGCATGATGTGTCACAAACCCGCCTTGCGCGTACGCTGGAAGCCGTTGTTGAAGACTGCGTGAATGCGGTAGGTGTGGATGTCAATACGGCTTCAGCGCCTTTGCTGGCACGCGTGTCTGGCTTGAATGGTCAGGTCGCGCAGAGCATTGTCAGTTTCCGCGATAAAAACGGCATGTTCAATTCACGCGCTGCGTTGCGCGAGGTTCCGCGACTGGGCGATAAAACTTTCGAGCAGGCGGCCGGTTTTCTGCGCATCATGAATGGCGACAATCCGCTTGATGCCTCCGCGGTGCACCCGGAATCGTATCCGCTGGTGGAAAAAATTCTGGCTGATATTCAGCGCGATGTAAAAAGTGTGATGGGTGACAGTGCGCTATTGAAATCCCTCGACGCCAAACGATTTGTAGATGAAAAATTTGGCTTACCCACCGTAGTGGATATTCTGAAAGAACTCGACAAGCCGGGGCGCGATCCACGGCCTGCGTTTGTCACCGCCAGTTTTAAGGAAGGCGTCGAGGCAATCTCGGATCTGCGACCGGACATGATTCTTGAAGGCGTGGTGACGAATGTCGCCGCTTTCGGTGCTTTTGTGGATGTCGGTGTTCACCAGGATGGTCTGGTTCACATATCCGCGTTGTCAGATCAGTTTGTGAAAGATCCGCACACGGTGGTCAAGGCCGGACAAGTGGTCAAGGTCAAGGTGCTCGAAGTCGATCCCAAGCGCAAACGGATTGCATTGACCATGCGCTTGTCAGATAGCGCTCCTGCCTCTGGCGCCGAACCGCGCGCGCGCCGGCCCGAACCAAAAATGAAGCCCCAGCGTGAGACCGCACCCGCCGGATCGGCCATGGCCGATGCCTTCGCCCGCCTGAAGCGCTGAATCCCTGACGATGCGGCTTCGACAGGTATTCCGACTTTTTCCCTATAATGGCGTTGTTGTCCCAACTAATTAAAGAGGATTTATGAGCGACGTTCAATCCTGGATCAAAGAGACCGTCACGGGTCACTCTGTGGTGCTGTTTATGAAAGGCACTGCCCAATTCCCACAATGCGGATTTTCAGGTCGCGTCATCGAGCTCCTGAAAGCTTCGGGCGTAGAAGATCTGGTAACCGTCAACGTGCTAGATGACGAAGAAGTCCGCCAAGGCATCAAGGACTTCTCGAACTGGCCGACCGTTCCACAACTGTATGTCAAAGGCGAATTCATTGGCGGCGCCGATATCATCGGCGAGATGCATGAGTCCGGCGAACTGAAAACCCTGCTCAAGGGCTGATCGGCGATGAAGCGCCTGGTGATCGCCATGACGGGTGCATCAGGCGCGGTTTATGGTGTACGACTGCTGGAGCAACTGAGGAAGTCAGGTGGTGTCGAAACACACCTGATGATTTCGGACGCGGCAGCACTCAATCTTCATCACGAACTCGATATCAAACGCAAAGACGTCGAGGCC
The DNA here is from genome assembly GCA_945867725.1 of Bordetella parapertussis. Classification (GTDB taxonomy): domain Bacteria; phylum Pseudomonadota; class Gammaproteobacteria; order Burkholderiales; family Burkholderiaceae_D; genus Pernthalerella. Next base: position 2,810 of record CAMBJI010000151.1, on the reverse strand, counting down.
CTTGCAGACGCAGTCCATAGCGTGCGCGACATCGGTGCCTGCGTGGCCAGTGGCTCTTTCCACACCGATGGCATGGTGATTGCGCCCTGCTCGATGAAAACACTGGCCTCGGTCGCACATGGGATGTGCGATAACTTGATCACACGCGCGGCTGATGTGATGCTGAAGGAACGCCGCCGGCTGATACTGATGGTGCGGGAAACCCCATTCAATCTGGCCCACCTGCGCAACATGACTGCCGTGACGGAAATGGGCGGTATTATTTTTCCACCGCTACCAGCGCTTTACCAGCGCCCCCAAACCGTGTCGGAAATGGTGGATCACACCGTGGGCCGGGTGCTCGATCTGTTTTCTATTGAGCAGACTATCGCGCCGGAGTGGACGGGCCTCAAGCCTGATCGCTCGTAGATAATCGACCCTGTTTATTCAGGTTCGATCTGGCCGAGAATCGTTTGGCGCGTCTTTTTCCTGCGTTGACTCCTGCGCCTTACCGTCCCGCATGATATCCACCATACGCTCGACTGCTTGGGCAAAACCATTCATTGAAAATCTGCTGGTCTTGAATTCGCCATTAGTGAGCGGAAAAGCAATGCCGACTGCAGGTGTTTTGGCGAATGCTTCGTTTAAATAAGGTGTTTCGGCAAACCAGTAGAGCATTACCTCGCCATTGGCCGTGGTCATCGCCTCGCAAACCGCTTCGACCGGAACGGCGCCCACATCCGTCGTCACCATGATCGGGTAATTGACGCTGGGTTCACAATCAAGGCCGTTGGCAAAATAGTATTTGCAGCTGCCATTGCCGCACAACATGCCCAGCATAGACATACCGTTTTCATGCGTGCTGGCCTCGCCCAACCCGTCAAGGAACTGCGAAGTCCAGTCACCATGCTCGGCTTTTTCCTCTGCACTGGCAGGCAGGACGACCGAAAAAAGCAGGGCTAGCAGAAAGATAAAGCGTTGCATTCCATCTCCGCGCATTACATCTCCGTTCAAATCAGAATATTCAGAATTTACTACCGAGGCCAATCCTCTGGCCAACCACGCAAACGAGAGTCTTACTGGATATCCAGTTGCACTTCACCTAAGCCGCTGATCTCGATGCGTACATGGTCACCCGCATTCAGCCATTTGGTTTCGACCACGCTGCCGAGCATGACGAACTCGCCTGCCTTGAGTCCGGGCAGACCATGCTCTAATTGAGCGTTGGCCAACCAGGCAAGTGCATTCAGTGGATGACCCAGCACCATGGATCCAACGCCACGACCGACTTCGATACCGTTGATCACGGCACGACCTGTTAGTGCGGCGAGATCAAGATGGCGCCAGTCTGATACCGGACGACCCAGCACGCAACCTGCATTAAAAAAGTCATCAGCAACCAAAGTGGGTATACCCAACGTGCGATAGTTTTCGTAGCGCTCGTCGACCAGTTCAATCGCCGCCATAACCTCGCCGACCGCCGGTGCAACTGTCTCCTTGGTATAGGGTACGGATTGTGGCGGCAAATCCGCGGACAAACGAACTGCAATTTCACATTCCATCCCAATTTTCAAAAAACCATGACGCGGCACCTTACCGTGCTCATGCATGACTGTTTTGCTGAAAATACGACCGGCGCATGGATGATTGATATTCACAAATGCCTGCATGACCGGCGTCGTACAACCAATCTTGTGACCCACCATCTCGCCCATACCCGCATCGATGAGCAAAGTATTAATCGCGGACTGGATCGCATAGCCATCAGTCACGCTCTGTGGCGCCATATCCTCTGGGAGCGCCACAATCGGCGTCAATGAGAGCCTTTGTCTGAGCAGGTGCGCAGCAGCCAGATGCGTTGCGTTTTTCAAAACATTTCTCCAGTAATCATTTCTTCTATGATTCAGCATTAAGAGTCTAACAAAAACCTGCACAAATTCTTGTTTGCCAATCAGAAAAATCAAGATTTCAAAAAGGCATGGCAACTATGTTTTTCAGGCCCTGATACCCGCATTTTCTTACTCCAATCAAGGAAAAAAGCGCCAGTTTTCGGGGTTATAATCCGCCGTTTTCTTATTTTCGCCATCATTAGGTTATTCGGAGATTCTCATGGGTTCTATCGCCAAACAAGCTGGCTGGATTGCACTGGCACTATTAGGTGCGTTCGCACTCGGCACTGTTGCGCTTTCGCGCGGTGAAAGCATTAATGCGCTGTGGATTGTCGTGGCCGCGGTGGCTGTTTATATGATTGGCTATCGCTTCTATGCACGCTTTATTGCGACGCACGTCATGCAGCTCGATGCCAACCGCGCAACGCCAGCGGTAAGACTTAATGACGGGCTTGATTATGTGCCCACCAATAAGCACGTACTGTTCGGTCACCACTTTGCGGCGATTGCAGGCGCTGGTCCGCTGGTGGGCCCGGTGCTGGCGGCGCAAATGGGCTATCTGCCGGGCATGATGTGGATTCTGGCGGGCGTGATTCTCGCCGGTGCAGTGCAGGATTTCATGATCTTATTTATTTCCACGCGCCGCGATGGCCGCTCGCTGGGTGACATGATCAAATCCGAGCTCGGCATCGTACCGGGCGTGATTGCCTTGTTTGGCACCTTCATGATCATGACGATTCTGCTAGCCGTGCTGGCGCTGATCGTTGTGAAGGCGCTGGCCGAAAGTCCTTGGGGCACGTTCACCGTGGGTGCGACGATACCGATTGCGCTCTTCATGGGAATCTACAGCCGTTATATTCGCCCGGGTCGGGTCGGTGAAGTTTCACTCATAGGTTTCATCCTCTTGATGCTGGCGATCGTAGTCGGTGGTCAGGTTGCTGC
>CAMBJI010000150.1 GCA_945867725.1 Bordetella parapertussis | reverse complement strand
TAGCTCATTGCGCACATGGCTCATGGTGCGTGCATAGTCGCCTGCAGCTTTGTCTTCAATTTTGATGACAGTGGCGCCCATGTCAGCTAGATGCATGGTGGCCATCGGGCCGGGCAACAGGCGGGTCAGATCAAGTACGGTAATGCCAGCCAGGGGAAGTGCTGCATCGGTCGGGGACTGTTTCATGGCGGGACTTGGTTGTTATCGATGTTAGATCAGGCAGCCAATTGATCCAGCGCTTCTTGCTGCGCCAGCCATTCCGCTTCCAGTGTCTCGAGACTTTTGCTACAGCTAGCATGCTCCTCTTGTAGGTTTTTTAGCTCAGCTTTTTGGTTGGATTCATACAGTGTGGCATCAGCCAATCGCGTATCGAGTACTGATTTTTGCTCAGTGAGCCGGCCCATCTGTTCTTCCAATCGTTTGATACGTGCCTCGATAGGTTTGCGTTGTGCCGTTGCCTGAGCGGGTGTCGCCGCTTTGATTGACGGTGCGGTAGTTTTTGCTGTGTTTGTTGTCACCGGCGTTGCAGCAGCACTTGGGGTAGTGGCTGCGGTGGGGTTGGCTAGTGCCTCCATCTTCGCGGCCAGCTTGGTCTTGAAGAGCCAGTCTTTGTAGTCGTCAAGGTCGCCATCGAATTCAGTCAGCGCACCATCCGCGACGATCAAAAATTGATCCGTTGTGGCACGTAACAAATGCCGATCATGTGACACCAGCATCAGCGTGCCTTCAAACTGCGCCAATGCATCGGTGAGGGCTTCGCGGGTTTCAAGGTCAAGATGGTTGGTGGGTTCATCTAGCAGCAAGAGGTTGGGCCGTTGCCAGACAATCAGCGCCAGTGCCAGGCGGGCTTTCTCGCCGCCTGAGAAGGGACCAATCGGGCTGGTCACCATGGTGCCGGGAAAATTGAAGCTACCTAAAAAATTACGCAACTCTTGCTCGCGCACGGTGGGTGCAATACGCACCAGATGCCAAAGTGGTGATTCATCGTCACGCAGCATTTCCAACTGATGCTGCGCGAAATAGCCAATGGCCAGTCCCTTGCCAAAATTGGCGTCTCCATGCAGCGCCTGTAATTCACCGGCGATAGTTTTGATGAAGGTGGATTTACCTGCGCCATTCACACCCAAAAGACCGATGCGTTGACCTGTTTGGAGTGAAAAATTAATCGCAGAGGCAATTTGTTTTTCATTGCCTTCTTCGCTGCGATAGCCAATGGCGACATCCTCGAGCGTGAGTAATGGATTCGGTGCGCGCAGAGGCTCGCGGAAATCAAAAGAAAATTCAGCTGCTGCACGTAAAGGCGCAATTTCTTCCATGCGTGCCAGCGCTTTGATGCGACTCTGCGCTTGTCGTGCTTTGGTGGCTTGTGCTTTGAAGCGATCAATATAACTTTGCAGATGGGCTTGCTTGCGCTGCTGCTTTTCGAGCATGCCTTGGGCCAGAACGATTTGTGCGGCGCGTTGACGCTCGAAGGATGAATAGTGACCCGAGTAGCGTTTCAGTTTTCGTTCATCAATGTGCACGATCACATTCACCACACCATCCAGAAAATCGCGATCATGCGAAATCACTAGTAGTGTCCCAGGGTAACGCTTCAACCAGTCTTCCAACCAGATGATGGCATCCAGATCGAGGTGGTTGGTCGGTTCATCCAAAAGCAGCAGATCCGAAGGGCACATCAGTGCCTGCGCGAGATTGAGGCGCATGCGCCAGCCACCGGAAAAACTGGAGACGGGTTGCATCATTTGGTCTTGCGAAAACCCCAGACCCGCGAGCAATTGCTCGCCGCGCGAGCGCACTGTGTAGGCATCTGCATCGGCCAGTAGTCCATACAGCTCACCCATACGGTGACTTGCTGCTTCCTGGTCGTCCATGGCTTCGACCTCGGCGAGTTCTTTTTCCAGCCTGCGCAGGGTGGTGTCGCCATCGATGGCATATTCAACCGCAGGGCGTTCCAGTGCCGGCGTCTCTTGTGCAACATACGCGACACGCCAGCTACGCGGAAAATCAATGCTGCCCTGATCGGGGTGAAGTTCATCACGCAGCATGCCAAACAGCGTTGACTTGCCGGCACCGTTGGCACCAATCAGGCCGATCTTGTCACCGGGATTCAGTGTCAGGTCGGTGTTTTCAAACAGCGGCTTGGTACCGCGCATCAGGCTGAGTTGTTGGAGGCGAATCATGGAAGCAAGGATTAGAAACTAAACATAGAAAATTCAAACGACGCTGGATGCTGGTTTGTAATTAATGTTGGTCAGTTAACTGTTTAAGCGGATCGTTTGCAGCGAACGACACTGGATATCGGCTTTCGCCGGGATGACGTTTTAAGTGTGGTAGTTCTAACGAGGTTCTCTTGGCATCAGGTGGGGTAACAATGTTGAGGCTAACAGTCCTTTAAACGTCATCCCGGCGAAAGCCGGGATCCAGTGTCTTTAGCGTTGTAATCAAACGATCAAAGCTGATCAGCCGTCAGCAAAAACACCGACCCATCACCCGCGCTGGTCGACAGCCAGGTCAGCTCTAGCTTAGGGAACGCCGCCTCCGCATTCGGAAATTCATTACCGATCTCAACAACGAGAACACCATGCTGGCTCAGCCTTTCCTTCGCTCCCGCCACAATACGTCTCACGATGTCCATACCATCTTCGCCACCGGCCAATGCCACCGCGGGCTCCGCACGATACTCTGCGGGCAGCGATTTCATGGATTGGCTGTTCACATAAGGCGGGTTGGTGACGATCAGGTCATATTTTTTGGCGGGCAGCTTCGCGTACAGATCGGACTCGACCAAACTCACGCGCTCTTGCAGTTGATAGTCATCGACATTGCGTCGCGCCACCGCCAGCGCGTCGGGCGATAAATCAGCCGCATCAATGTGCGCATGTGGAAAGGCATCCGCCAGCATGATCGCCAGACAGCCGGAACCGGTGCACAGCTCAAGCACATTCGTGACTGCCCAGGGATCGGCGATCCATGGCTGGAATTGATCAGGAATCAGTTCGGCAATAAAAGAGCGCGGCACGATCACGCGTTCGTCCACATAGAACCGATAGTCGCCAAGAAACGCTTCATGGGTCAGGTAAGCGGCCGGCAGTCGCTCGGAGCAGCGACGCTCGATCAGTGCGAGCAAGGCTTCGATTTCCTGAGGTAGCAGGCGTGCATCGAGAAAGGGGTCGAGTTTTTCCAGCGGGAGTTTCAGCGCATGCAGCAACAGATAGGCCGCTTCATCATAGGCATTGCTGCTGCCGTGGCCAAAGAACAGGCCTTCGGTATTAAAGCGAGTCACAGCGTGGCGCAGCAAGTCGCGTAAGGTGTGAAAGGGTAAGGTCATTGCGACTGACCCCCAGTTTAAGGGGGGCATTTGGCTTCAGAAGCCGCAAGGATACCGGATTGCGCCCGTGGGCCGACAATCCGGTACAAGTATCAGAATACTATTGCTCGAAACTGCTTACGTATCGGACGATAGTGATATCGCCTGTGCTTGCCTCAAATTCTCAAGCACCGCTTTCCCCTCAGATGTCCGCGCCTGATCGATCATCAGCTGGGTAACACTGAAATTCAGGTCCTGTAGCCAGGTCATCAACAGACTCGGATTGAGATCAGCCATCAGTGGCAGCACTTCATTACCACGAGTATCAAGAAGATCCTGGAGGTTTAATCCCGCTTGCAGGAATTTATCGAACCAGAGAAGGCTGCCAGCTTTGAGCGCGTCGATAGCTTCCTCATCAAGCAAATGCCGGTTTGCATCAGCCGATCCAGATTTAACTGCCACGAATAGTTTATTTAGCCTGTCTGAATAACCTGCTGCTATCTCATAAGCTACAGTATTGCCACATTGCACTGCGTTTTCTAGCATTGCGGACGATAAACTAAGGGTAAGAAAATCAAGGTCATGAAGTGAAGAATTAATCAAGGATGAGGAGCCGGGCAAACTCATGATGAAAGAAGTGTGGCTGCTGCCGGCAGCGCCAGTACAATACAAAACAATCCACTTGTCTTCTTCATTTAAAACAGGCCATGCAGCTTCCATTGCGGCAGAAAAATTTTCAAAGGTGCATTCTTCAAATAAAAATTTGCTTTTGATGATTTCCTTGAATCGATGTTCTGCTTTAGGACATTCTTTTAAAAAATTTCTTATGTTTTCGGCGCTATTATTTTGTAGAAAATGTTTAATCAATTCATAATAAATAAAATCGCTGTCGAAATCTGATTTGCTTAAATCCAAACTCTTTATGACTTCAGAAGATTCTTCAATGAGAATTTTTATTTCCCTCAAGGAGTTGGATTTAAATAAATAATAGATGTTAATTTCCTTTTGTGAGGCTCTATTGTGATAAGACAAATCGTTAGTATGACAAGGAAAATTATTGATTCCTTTTATAAAAGTACTTAGATTTCCTGATGCTGCAGCTGCAAATATCGCGCCAGCCTCAGGATCGCCTTTATAAAGGGGGATAACGCCGGAGGTAAGCGGCTGTCTGTTTTTCAAAGTGCGATAGACGATGCTTGAGCCTGTTTCATCCTCAAAATTGAGCAACGCGTTTTTAATGACGTCAAATTTATTGGCCAGTTTTTGTATGCTTTCCTCATCTTGGGATAGGCACCATCTTTCAAGTTGTAGAGGATCCTCTTTGATTGGATATTCTTTTGTCTTGTAGACAGAGGCGAGAATTTTTTCTAAAAATAATTCAAACATGGTGCTGTCATCGCAATCCAAGGCTTCGCTGTATGCGCTGATTACCGCTAATTCGTCGTCATGGGGTTGAAAGGCACATGCCGCTTGAGGATCGGCACCAGCTGCGAGCAACAGGGCAGCCTGTTCGGCGTCGCCTCGCCGCACAGCGACGTAAAGCGGGGTGCACCCGTTGGCATCCGGGATATTCAGGTATTGCGGCGCCTGTTCAGCCGTTAATTTGATGAGTTCCTGAGTGAAATCTGCGGGTGCTGGTAACTGAAGGCACAGCGTCAGCAAATTACTGCCATACAGACAGCCCGCGCCTTCAACGGTGGTTTTGCTGGTTCGATCGGCCGCCATTTGTATGATGGCCTGTGTACGTTTCTGCGGATCAAGGCTGGGTAGTGGTGCCGCCCAGGCTGCTGAGGTGATGTAAGAATTATTCGTTTTTGTCGTGCGTTGGGATGCAGGCGGTATCCAGGGCATCCCAATGTCATCCGGGCATAACGCTTCAGCGGCATACGCCCAGTCATTGTTAATGACGGCGGCATGAACTGCAGGCAGCCCCGTCATGCTCCGGTATTTGTGTTGATCTGTCGGCTTGTTCCAGTCGAATTTAAGTTGCTTCGCATGCCAGCCTATTAAATCCCGGCCGCTAATCGTGGGCGCTGCAGACGTTGTCTGCGGGCCGGTGACCGTTGTTGTGACGGTCGTGGTTGTTGTGTTTGTCGTCGTCGTCGTTGTGGCAGGATCTGATCGGTGAGGTAAGGTCGTCGCAAAGCTCATGGCGGCTCCAGTTGAATGATAGGAGCCGACTTGGTAACTGTGTCCGCAATTTCGTTCAACTGCCGACAGAAAAAAGTTGGTCGATTATCAGCCCAGCAGATTTTCCAGCGTACGTCGGTAGA
>CAMBJI010000149.1 GCA_945867725.1 Bordetella parapertussis | reverse complement strand
GTAGTGGTCGGGACGACTATAAAGCTTCCACGGTCATCACATGCAAGCCATGACGGTAGAAGTTTTACTGTCGTCTCAATAACTACTGTCATCCCGGCGCAGGCCGGGATCCAGTGACGTTACCTTGAATGACAAGTATTAAGTGAGTGCCCGGATGCCCTGCCAAATTCAACATGAATAGGCTGCAAGTTTCAGCGCGGTGCGGCTTCGTTTTCCAGCACCCGCCGCGCACCATTGAAACGCGTTTTCCAGTAAGTCATGTCCATGTTCTCTACACGGACGTTGCGTCCGGCAGAGGGGGCGTGAACGAACTCATTGTTGCCGAGATAAATCCCGACATGCGAGAACGCGCGATTGAGTGTGTTGAAAAAAACCAGATCACCCGGTTGCAAATCTTGTTTTTCTACATGCTGGCCACGACGGCTCATTTCGTTGGAGGTGCGTGGCAAATCAGTGCCGCCAGCTTCCCGAAAAACATAACGGACCAGCCCGCTGCAATCCAGACCCTGTTCAGGTGAATTGCCACCATATCGGTAGCGTATGCCGACCAGTGATAAGGCTTCAATCGCAATCTGGGCAGCGCGGTCGGTGAAGCTGCTGATTTTTTCGAGTACGGTGGAATGCTCTTGTTCAGGTTCTGCGCTGGCAGGTGGCGACGACACCATTACAGTCGCAATCATTGCGACCATCACGGTATTGCGCGCGGTTTTGTTGAATCGGTATGGCCAGCGTGTCAAAGCAACCTCAAGGCAAATAAACGTGCGGACTGTAAGCGATGCTTGTGTACTTGTCAAAAGTTGTGCGAAATCGGCAGCATGTCAGCAGATTTTTTGTCATATTCCCCAGATAAACTTGCCGTACAATCCAGCCTTTAAAAATTCGAAGGGAATCAGCACCATGCGCTCAAAACAGGCATTGACACTCGAAGACGTCAAAAAAATCGCGGCCGCGGCCGAGAAAGAAGCGCTGACTCACAAGTGGGCGGTAACGATTGCGATTGTGGATGACGGTGGCAATCTCTTGTGGCTGCAGCGTTTGGATGGCGCGGCACCTGTATCGGCGTCGATTGCGCCATCGAAAGCGCGTACCGCAGCGCTGGGCGTTCGCGAGACCAAGATATACGAAGACATCATTAACAATGGCCGGTATTCCTTCCTGTCGGCGCCCAATATTGATGGCCTGCTCGAAGGCGGCGTGCCTATCCTGGTGGCGGGTGACTGCGTGGGCGCGGTCGGCGTTTCTGGCGTGAAATCCAATGAGGATGCCCAGATCGCCAAAGCAGGTATCGCTGCGCTAGGCTTGTAAGCAGGTACTTCGCTGTATTGCGGCAAGGCGGGCCGAGGTTGCCCGGAGATAGTGCTTCAAGCTATAATCGCAAGGTTTAAGCAAATCAGCCCGCCGCCCGCGTAAAACTACCGAAACCCACCAGCTTCGCCCGATATTCGCACGCCCATACGCGGCTTGCGGATGCGACAGGTGAGACCGGATTCCGTTGTGGCGGCACAAAACAGGAGTTTCTCTTGCCGCCATTTTTAACGGCTAACACGCAGCCGGCCTTCCTAGCACTCGCGGATGGCACGGTGTTTCAAGGACTGTCCATTGGCGCTGCTGGCCACACCAGTGGAGAAGTGGTTTTCAATACGGCAATGACGGGATATCAGGAAATCCTGACCGATCCCAGCTATAGCCGCCAGATCGTTACCCTGACTTACCCCCATATTGGTAATACCGGCGTCAATCCCGAGGACGTCGAGTCCGACCGCATTCACGCCGCAGGTCTGGTGATTCGCGATTTGCCGCTGCTGGTATCCAACTTCCGCGCTACGCAGAGCCTGCCCGACTATCTTAAATCCCAAAACATCGTTGCCATTGCAGACATTGACACCCGCAAGCTCACGCGCATCTTGCGCGAACAGGGCGCGCAGAGTGGCGCTATCGTCGCTGGCCCCAAGGCATCTGCCAATGCGGCACTCGATCACGCGCGCGGCTTCCCCGGTCTGTCGGGTATGGATCTGGCCAAAGTTGTTTCGACCACCAAGTCATATGCATGGACGCAGACCGAATGGCAACTGGGACAGGGTTATGGCACGCTTGATGCGCCGAAATTCCATGTCGTCGCCTTTGATTATGGTGTGAAGTACAACATTCTGCGCATGCTGGCCTCACGTGGCTGCAAAGTCACTGTCCTGCCAGCGCAATCAACCGCTGCGGACGCCATGGCGCTCAAGCCTGACGGTATTTTTCTGTCGAACGGCCCCGGTGATCCTCAACCTTGCAACTATGCGATTACTGCCTCACGCGAATTGATCGACGCAGGCATCCCGACTTTCGGCATCTGCCTTGGTCATCAGATCATGGCTTTGGCAAGCGGTGCAAAAACGCTGAAAATGAAATTCGGCCATCACGGTGCCAATCATCCGGTGCAGGATCTCGATACCAAGCAAGTGATGATCACCTCGCAGAATCATGGTTTTGCAGTTGACCCCGATACGCTGCCTGCCAATTGTCGCGTCACGCATATCTCTTTGTTTGACGGGTCGCTGCAAGGGTTCGAGCGCACCGATCGTCCTGCATTCTGCTTTCAGGGACATCCCGAGGCATCACCCGGTCCGCATGACATCGCCCCTTTGTTCGACCGCTTCGTGGCGATGATGGAGAAACACAAAAATGGCTAAGCGTACCGATATCAAAAGCATTCTCATCATTGGTGCCGGTCCGATCATCATCGGTCAGGCCTGTGAGTTCGATTATTCCGGCGCGCAAGCTTGCAAGGCCTTGCGCGAGGAAGGCTACAAAGTCATTCTGGTCAACAGTAACCCAGCCACCATCATGACCGACCCCGAGATGGCCGATGTCACCTACATCGAACCCATCACTTGGCAAGTGGTTGAGCGCATCATCGACAAAGAACGTCCGGATGCAATCCTGCCCACGATGGGTGGACAGACGGCACTGAATTGCGCACTCGACTTGTGGCGTAACGGCGTACTGGATAAATACAAGTGTGAGCTGATCGGTGCGACGCCCGAGGCGATCGACAAGGCCGAAGATCGTTCCAAGTTCAAGGACGCGATGACCAAAATCGGTTTGGGCTCTGCGCGTTCCGGCATCGCTCACTCGATGGAAGAGGCCTGGACAGTACAAAAAGATGTCGGTTTTCCTACGATTATTCGTCCGTCTTTCACCATGGGTGGATCGGGTGGCGGCATTGCCTACAACGCCGAAGAATTCGAAGCGATTTGCAAGCGTGGTCTGGAAGCATCGCCCACCCACGAGTTGCTGATCGAAGAGTCACTGCTGGGCTGGAAAGAATATGAAATGGAAGTCGTTCGAGACAAGAACGATAACTGCATCATCGTCTGCTCGATTGAAAATCTGGATCCCATGGGTGTGCATACCGGTGACTCGATCACGGTCGCGCCTGCGCAAACGCTGACTGATAAGGAATATCAGATCATGCGTAACGCATCGCTGGCGGTGCTGCGTGAGATTGGTGTTGATACCGGTGGTTCGAACGTGCAGTTTTCCGTCAATCCCAAAGATGGCCGGATGATTGTGATTGAAATGAATCCGCGTGTCTCGCGTTCTTCTGCGCTGGCGTCCAAGGCAACCGGTTTTCCGATTGCGAAAGTCGCCGCCAAGCTGGCTGTTGGCTTTACGTTGGATGAGCTGCGTAACGAAATCACCGGTGGTGCGACGCCGGCATCGTTCGAGCCATCGATTGACTATGTCGTTACAAAAATTCCCCGCTTTGCCTTCGAAAAATTCCCGACTGCAGATAGCCACCTGACCACGCAAATGAAATCGGTGGGTGAGGTGATGGCGATTGGTCGCACTTTCCAGGAATCTTTCCAGAAGGCGCTGCGCGGTCTTGAAGTTGGTGTCGATGGCATGAATGAAAAAACCACCGACCGCGAAGTCATCGAAGAAGAATTGGGCGAGCCCGGTCCTGAACGTATCTGGTATGTGGGTGATGCATTTGCTCAGGGCTTTACGCTGGAAGAAGTGCATCAACTGACATCGATCGATCCCTGGTTTCTCGCGCAGATCAAGGAAATCATCGACATCGAACTGTGGCTGGAGAAGCAGACGATCCAGGTGTTGGACAAGGACACGCTGCTGGCGCTCAAGCGCAAAGGTTTCTCGGACCGCCGTATGGCCAAGTTGCTCAAGGTCGAAGATCGCGAGATTCGTAAGCTGCGTCGCATGATGAATGTACGTCCGGTCTATAAGCGCGTCGATACTTGCGCCGGTGAATTCGCAACGGGCACGGCTTATATGTATTCAACCTACGAGGAAGAATGCGAATCACGGCCTACCGATCGTAAAAAAATTATGGTGCTGGGCGGTGGGCCGAACCGCATCGGGCAGGGTATTGAGTTTGATTATTGCTGCGTGCATGCGGCCTTCGCGATGCGCGAAGATGGTTACGAAACCATCATGGTCAACTGCAATCCCGAGACCGTGTCTACTGACTATGACACGTCGGATCGCTTGTACTTCGAACCACTGACGTTGGAAGACGTGCTCGAAATCGTAGACAAAGAAAAGCCCGTGGGCGTGATCGTGCAGTACGGCGGGCAGACACCGTTGAAGCTTGCGCTGGATCTGGAAGCGAATGGCGTACCCATTATTGGTACCTCGCCCGACATGATCGATGCAGCCGAAGACCGTGAGCGTTTCCAGAAATTACTCAATCAATTGGGTCTGCGTCAGCCGCCTAATCGCACCGCTCGCACCGAAGAAGAAGCACTGAAACTTGCGCAAGAAATTGGCTATCCGCTGGTGGTGCGGCCGTCCTATGTGCTGGGTGGTCGTGCGATGGAAATCGTTCATGAGCAGCGCGATCTGGAACGCTACATGCGCGAGGCGGTCAAAGTATCAAATGACTCTCCCGTATTGCTGGATCGTTTTCTCAATGATGCGATCGAAGTGGATGTCGATTGTTTGTCGGATGGTGAGCGCACCTTTATTGGTGGTGTGATGGAGCATATCGAACAGGCAGGCGTGCACTCGGGTGACTCAGCGTGCTCGTTGCCACCTTATTCGCTATCCAAAGCCACAGTCGATGAAATCAAGCTCCAGACTGCAATGATGGCTAAAGGCCTCAATGTTGTTGGTCTGATGAATGTGCAGTTTGCGGTACAGCAGCAGGAAATAGAGGGCGTATTGAAGGATGTGGTGTTTGTTCTCGAAGTCAATCCGCGTGCATCGCGCACGGTGCCTTACGTATCCAAGGCCACCGGCCTGCAGTTGGCCAAGATTGCGGCGCGCTGCATGGTGGGTCAGTCGTTGGACAGCCAGGGAATCAAAGATGAAGTTCACCCACCGTATTTCAGTGTCAAAGAGGCTGTCTTCCCCTTCGTGAAATTCCCTGGCGTCGACACTATTCTTGGACCAGAGATGAAATCCACCGGTGAAGTGATGGGCGTAGGCCGAACTTTTGGTGAGGCGTTTGTCAAATCGCAGCTGGGTGCCAGTGTGCGTTTACCCGAGTCCGGCAAGGTTTTTCTGTCGGTGAAAAACAGTGACAAGCCACGCGCTGTTGAAATCGCCCGCGATCTGGTCAGCATCGGTTTCTCGGTGGTGGCAACCAAAGGC
>CAMBJI010000148.1 GCA_945867725.1 Bordetella parapertussis | reverse complement strand
AGTTGCAGCGTTCAGACCGGTCAACGAGGTATAGAAAGACATATTTGCTTCTCCTGAATTACTAGCGGGCGGTTATTTTTTAAATTCGCTTTAAATTTGCTAAATTTATTTTTTACGTTTAATTACCAATGCGTTTGACTTCGCTCAGGCTGACCAGCGAGCCGTCATTGAGCTCGACTTTCATGTCGCCGGTGACAGCATCGGTGGTCACACTACGCACAGTGGCCATGGTGGTGACGGGTGCTTTGCTGACGGCACCAAAACGGTTAACGCTGGCTTCAATGCGATAGGTGCCATCAGGCAGCGCATTGCCGTCGGCATCGTTGCCGTCCCAACTGAAGGGGTAGTCACCCTTCTTCTGCGCGCCGATCTGGCCGGTGCGCACCAGTGCGCCGGTGGATGAATACACTTTGATCGTGATGCTATCGACGTCGTTAGCCAACTTGACCGAGCCTTCAATGGCTTCACCATTTTTGATGGCTTTGCCATCGCCGACAGCAACAGTTTTGCCGATAAGGCTGGCTGCAGAACTCATGCGATCGCCTGACATTGAACTGACCAGGGTTTGCAGTGAATCCGACATCTTGGTCGTGGCTTCCAGCTGGGAGAATTGCGCCAACTGAGCAACGAAGGCTTCGTTTTCCATTGGATCGAGCGGATTCTGGTTTTGCAACTGCGTTGTGAACAGCGTCAGAAATGCGGTTTGACCCATCTCGCCGCCATTACCGTTAAGGATGGCGTTTTCCTGATCTTTTTTGTGCTGTGCCGTCGTCTTGATATTCGACGGCAGCGTGTTCATCGCCGTTGAGGATGCGGGTCCGGTGGTGGTGGTGGCCATGTCAATTATCCTTAAGCTTTAATCATGTCGATCGTGCGCATCATCAGCTCGCGCGCGGTGTTAACGACTTCAACGTTGTTTTGATACGAGCGGGATGCCGCCATCAGATCCACCATCTCGGTAACCTCGTTTACATTGGCCTGATAAACAAAACCCTCGCCATCAGCGAGAGGATTGTTCGGGTCATAGACGCGCGGAATGGGCTTGCTATCGTCAACAATCTTGTCGACTTTGACGCCGCCGATATAGGGCGCACCGGCGTGAATCATTTCTTCATCCATCAGCGCTTTGAATACGGTGCGCTTGCCGCGATAGGCTTCTTTCTCGCTGGCTGCAGTCGTACCGGCATTGGCCAGGTTGGAGGCCGTGTTGTTCATTCGGACCAGCTGCGCATTGAGCGCTGTGCCACCAATACCAAAAATATTATCGATCGACATTCCCATGATTACTCTCCTCTCAAGGCCTTGCGTATGCTCGATACGCGGTTTTCAAGGAAAGACAAGGTGGCCTGATAGTCTGCGGCTGCCTTACCGTATTTAGCCTGCTCTACTGATAACTCAACCGTGTTGCCATCAAGCGAAGCACTGAACGGCACGCGATAACGCATGCCATCGTCATCCGGGTTTTCATCGGCATACGGAAAGTGCGTCGTGTGCGTTGAATTCATGTTGTCGCTGGGCTTGAATTCAGCCATCACCGATTTGAAATCGAGTTCGCGTGCCTTGAAGTGCGGTGTGTCGTCGTTGGCGATATTGCGAGCGAGCAGTTCCATGCGCTGGTTGCGCACTCGTAATGCTTTCTCGTGTATGCCTAAGGCGTTGCTCAATACATCCATGTCGTTCTCCTTGTTGAGCGGTCGCCGGATTGCCGACAGTCCGCTCAAGTTTCCAACTGTCGATCCGACCATTGCAAAGGTCGTGCCAAGGCTTGTTTTGTGGAAATAACGTCAGGGTTGAGTCAACAAGCGGCAAAGATTGACCGCTGCAAGCTTTGCCTCTGGTGGCAAAGGATTGCCGTGGGGCGGCAATCGGTGAAACAAAGACACTGGATCCCGGCTTTCGCCCAACACTGCCCGGAGCATTTGAAGTCAAGCCACACTGAACACTGATGAACGGTTTTTCTGACTCGGACGCAGGTAATTTTTCGGGAATTCAAGTCTTCTTGCTTGACTGAATTTCCTACAGAGTGACCATGGACCCCAGCTTTCGCTGGGGTGACGATGTTTAGGCTGATGGTTCTAAATTCTGTCGCCCAGCCACCGCCCCAGCGAAAGCTGGGGGAAAGCTGGGATCCAGCGTCTTTCGTCCTGCACCTGTAACACCTGCAGATGGACCTACGTCGGTTCACTCATTCTCACAAATCCGAACTCTCGATTTTCGCGACAGTCTGATTAAAATCGCCCAGTCGCTGCTGCGCATTCAGTCGCAAGCCATTCACAATCGAATTGCGGGTGATGACACCAGCATTCGGATCGCGCCCTTCATATAAGTAGGCGGCCTGGCGTCCGGCGATTTTCAGGGGCACGTCGGCGCGGGGTTCGTTACGTGCGCCGGGGGTCAATACGGTGAGGTAGAGGTTATCGAGCGACGCAGGGCCATAGTCTTTCAGGCGGGTACGGGTGAAATAGCGATCCACCAGATCCAGCTGGTCCATAACGTTGAGGTTCAATATCTCTTTGGGATTGCTGGCGTAACCCACTCCCGTCGCCCCGCTACCGGTGCAAAACTGGATGATGCCGTGGCAAAAACCGTTGGTTGCCTTGGGGTTCATGCCGTTCGATTCCATCAGGGTCATGCGGGCGAAATCGTCGGGCGCAAAGCGATGTTCGCTGGCCAACGACAGAATTTTGTTGCGCACCTCGGTCTGCTGCTCGGCTGGCACGAAGCCTTTGGCGACCGCACGTGCCAGGGTCTTATCAAGTACCGGCGTTGCCACATTGGCATTGGCGCTGAGCTGTACTGACTCCACCGTGCCCGGCCGCAGCTTCAGGGCGGCCATGGTGGTCATCGGCGTCATGTTCAATACCTGTCCCGGGACGATACGGTTGGGATTGGCGATCCCGTTTTCACGGGCGATGGTCTTGGCCATTTCGTAAATCTGGCCGTTATTAAACTGGCCGACCGCATTACCGAGGTAATTCCGGGTCAGGTTCATCAAGGTGTCGCCCCGCTGAACCGTCACGGATGCCCCGTTACCGTCCTTGGCCTCGGCCAGAACCTGTCGGAAATCCCCCGCCTTGGCCTTGCGTTCGGCGCCACGGGTGGCATCGGTCGTGTTGGCGGCAATCTGGGCTTTATTGGCTTGAATTTGCATATTGGCTGACCTTTATGGGGGCTGGAACTATTTTTGCTTTGGAGCACATACCTGTCGGAAGTTCAACAGCTACAAGCCCGGATGTAGAACGTTTAGCAAGGCTTGTTCCAGTAACCACTTTATTAATGATGCAGATACTTATGACAAAAACTGCTGCTCTACCCCTCCCCCGCCAGCTGCTGGCGCGGATGCTGGCGGTCTGCCTGTTGGTGTCGCCGGCTGCTCAAGCGGCCAGCCCACAGGAGGCCCTGACGGCCGAATTGGCAAAATGGGTCGCATTACAAAATCAGGTGCCTATCGATCAGGTCATCGTCGCCCCGCTGGATACGCGCGTTTCCGTACAGCCTTGTGCCTCGCAGTACAGTTTTGATTACCCTTTTGTCAACCGAGAGAGCGTTCGGGCACGTTGCCTGAAGCCGGCCTGGCAGTTGTATGTCAAGGTAGGATTCGCCCAGGTGCAACAAGCCCAGCCAGCCAATACCAAGCCTGCAAGCCCTGTATCCCAGACGGCAGCCACGGCGACCACGGCGCCCGTTCCGGAATCTCGCATGGTGCTGGTGGCAGCAAGTAATTTGACGGCAGGTCAGCTTTTACAGCCAGAGATGTTCAAGCTTGAGAAGATGGATGCCGATAAAATGAATAGGTCCTATCTTTTTGAGGCCACCGGCCTTGAAGGTCAGGAACTGATCCGCGCCATGCGCGCTGGCGAAGCTATCCGAAACGTGGATATGCGGCCTGCGATCATGGTCAAAAAGGGTGAGTTGGTTCAGCTCACCGTAGGTAAAGCAGGCGAATTTCAGATTTCCGTACGTTTAGAGGCGATGCAGGATGGCCACCTGGGAGAACAGATTAAATTACGAAATGCTGAATCCGGTCGGATTTTAGGCGGCGTTGTAACAGGAAAAGGTCTTGTTAGAGGTAGTTAGTAAAAATATGAACATAATGGCATTACTGAAGAAAGTAATTTTTTGGTAATAAAATGAAGGCATTAGTGAGTGAGCCATTTTTTTTATGGAAAACGCTAAAGTTTATTAAGGCTCGTCCGATACTCCTTGTGACAGGAATGACAGGCCAGTGGCCGAAAGTGAGAGAAAACCATGAGTAACCCGATATCCAGTATTTTCAGCGGCAGCGCCGCCTTAGACAAAGTCGCCCTGGAGAAAACCAAGCGCCGAGCGCTAGAGCGCCCCGGTGATGGTCAGCCCGAAGCAACCAAGGCGGCCAAGCCAGCCACGCATAGTCAGGACACGCTAGAGTTATCCGAGATCGCCAAGCGCGCTACTGCCGAACCCAGCTTTGACCGCGAAAAGGTCGAGGCAATCAAGCAGGCACTGCGTGACGGTAATTACCCAATGAATGCTCGCCGTATCGCCGAGAGCTTCGTCGCCATTGAAAAACTGATCGGCTGATCATTCATGCTAGAAGCGATGACAGCTGCAACCTCCGCCGCACCCAGCTCCGAGCTGGTGGCGGCGCTTGAGCACGGACTGGCGCTGCAAAAACTATTGCAACAGGAGTTCGACGCGCTGCGCGAACAAAACCTCGATTTTTTCGAAGCGCTGCAGCCGGAAAAAACCCAGATCTTTGATTCGCTGATCCGCCTCACCGGCGTGGGCACGGAATCAAATCATCTGGATTACCCCGAGTGGGATACCTTCAAAAATCTGATCAACGATTGCCGCGATATGCATCGCCGCAATGAGATCCTGATCAGCCGCAAGCTTGACGCTATTCGCGGCACTCTGCAGACCCTCAATGGTGGTGAATCCACCGCCTCCGTCGAAGTCTACGACCGCCTCGGCCGTATGGCGCGCTCACGCGCTGGTCGCGGTTACGAGGAAGCCTGACTCACCCCTTCTCGTCCCCTGGCTTCATCCCCTGCAACCAGTAAGCCCATGACAGTACAACCGCCACTGCGACATACAGTTCGCGTGGAATTTCTTGCTCCAGATCGAGACGGGACAATGCGGCAACGAGCTCACGGTCCTGCGCGATGTAAACGCCCTGCTTTTTTGCCTCGGCAATGATGGCGTCGGCCAGCTCATCGCGACCTTTCGCCGTCACGACAGGCGATTCGCGTTTGCCGTAGGCAAGCGCAACGGCTTCGCGCGTGCGCTTCATGCGCAGACGTCCAGCATCGCACCGGCCGGCGGTGTCCAGCCTTCGGGCAAACTGGGGCGAGCCGAGTGAAAGATGCGGAAGGAATCCATGGTCAGACCTGCCGTCTGCAAGCGCTGGCCCAGCGCATCGCTGTGTTTGCGCGCGAGCCTGACTGCGCTGCCTTTGAGTGCCCACATCATCAGGTCCACATGAGATTCGCGAGTAATTGAGGTCTTGAGCCAGATCTCGCCCAGCACTTCATTTTCGGTGTGAATATCGACCGAGAATGGCGGCGGCTCACGGCCCGGTTGGCGAGCCGGTCGAAAAAAACGAATGTGGATAGGATTGGCGTCGACAAAGGGCAGCACCATGCTGAACAAT
>CAMBJI010000147.1 GCA_945867725.1 Bordetella parapertussis | reverse complement strand
TGTTTGGTGTGCAATTCCTGCCGCGCGATATTTATCTCATCAGCGCGCTGCCTTCTGATTTGCGCTGGCCAGACGTCTGGCGTATCGGCAGCATGGCGCTGACGCTGGCTTTCCTTGCAACTCTTTATCCCAGCTGGCGCGCCGCGCGTGTGCGACCAGCGGATGCGCTGCGCTATGAATAATCCGAAACTACCTACGTCCGATCTGGTGCTGTCCTGCAAAGGACTCGGCAAGCATTTCACGCAGGGTCGCGACAAACTGACGGTACTTGAGAACATCGATTTTTCGGTCAGCAAGGGAGAGCGGGTGGCGATTGTGGGCGTATCGGGTTCCGGTAAATCGACACTGCTGCACTTGCTGGGTGGTCTCGATATGCCGACGGCCGGTAGCGTGCATCTGCTGGGCCGAGATCTGGCTACGCTTTCCGAAAGTGTGCGCGGTGATTTGCGTAATCAATCGCTCGGTTTCGTGTATCAGTTTCATCATTTGTTGCCGGAGTTTTCTGCGCTCGATAATGTAGCCATGCCCTTGCTGATTCGGCGTCAATCGCGTATCGAAGCCCGTGCAGCGGCGGCTGCGCTGCTTGAACGTGTGGGTCTTTCGGCCCGACTGTCGCATTTGCCGGGCGAGCTGTCCGGTGGAGAACGTCAGCGTGTCGCACTGGCGCGTGCGCTGGTGACCCAGCCTGCATGCGTGCTGGCAGATGAACCGACTGGTAACTTGGACAGACACACGGCACATCAGGTATTCGCGCTGATGCTTGAGCTTGCACAGACCATGGGTACCGCCTTCGTCATCGTCACGCATGATGCTGAGCTGGCGCAGCGGTGTGACCGCAAGATGCAACTGTCGGATCAGGGCTTGCAGCAGGACGCTGGCTGACGCAAGAGCGCTATGTTTATCGACAGTCATTGCCATTTGGATGCTAGTGAGTTCGGTGATGCGGCAACTCAAATAGCAGAGCAAGCCCGAACGGCGGGTGTGTCGTGGATTATTGTTCCAGCCGTCGAGCGTGCCAATTTCGATAAAGTAGCAAACCTGTCAGCAACATTACCTTTTTGTGTTTATGCGCTAGGCATACATCCAATGTATGTACCCGACGCGCTCGAAGAGGATCTGGGTGTATTACGCGAACGCGTACAGCGCGCCATCAACGATGATCGTTTTGTGGCGATTGGTGAAATCGGTTTGGATTTTTTTATTCCCGAGCTGGCCGCAGCGCCAATGCGCGCGAAGCAGGAATTTTTTTACAGTGAACAATTAAAGATCGCGCGCGATTTCGATTTGCCTGTCATTTTGCACGTGCGGCGTTCGCAGGATACGTTACTTAAGTATCTAAGACGCATCCGGGTAAAAGGCGGCATTGCGCATGCCTTCAACGGCAGCGCGCAACAGGCGCAGGCTTTCATTGATCTGGGTTTTGTATTAGGTTTTGGCGGCGCTATGACCTTTACCCGAGCCTTGCAGATACGTCGTCTAGCGACCTCGCTGCCGCTGTCGGCGTTGGTGCTGGAGACCGATGCACCGGATATCTCCCCCGCATGGCTGCATCCGGCGATGAATTCGCCGGCGCAGACACCTCTTATCGCTGCGGTATTGGCCGAGTTGCGCGGCCAATCACTGTCAGATATCGCGCAACAGACAACAGACAATGTCGCGCGCGTTCTGCCCCGCCTTGGCAGCCTCATGATGGCCTGATTGCGCGCGTTTGCTCTGGGGCTGTTGGCAGGCGTCTTCTGGCTGCAATCTCAGTCCGTGTTGCCTGATGCGATGACTTGCGCAGGCTTGGTGCTGATCGGCATTGTCTGTCTGCCGCTTGCGCATCGTCTGGCTCGACGCGAGCTGAATCAAATTACGATACCCCAGTTGTCATTGCGTGCAGTGGCCGGTATTGCTTTTGGGATCGCCATCGGTATCGCCATCGGCATTGGATGGTCTGGGCTGTTCGCGCATGTGCGACTGAACGAAGCATTACCCGTGGCACTCGAGGGTCGAGATCTTCAGGTGATCGGGGTCGTGGATAGCTTGCCGGATGCCGTGGCAAGCGGTGCCCGGTTCCGTTTGCGGGTGGACAGTGCGCACCTCCACGGTGGTGAGAGAGTCAGCATTCCCGAATTGCTGTCGGTCGGCTGGTATGCAGACGATGCGCAGAATCCGCCCACGGTGCGTCCGGGGCAGCGCTGGGAATTCACGCTGAGGCTTCGTCTGCCGCATGGCCATGTGAATCCGGATGGTTTTGATTACGAGGCCTGGTTACTCACCGAAGGCGTCCGTGCAACGGGTTATGTGCGCCCCGGCGTACAAAAAATGCATGATGCGTTCGTACCCAGTTTCACTGCTTACATTGGACGCGCGCGGGATGTCTTGCGAGATCGTTTGCAGCAGGCATTGCCCGATGCCGAGTATGCCGGCGTGATCATTGCGCTGGTGATTGGCGATCAGCGTGGGGTGAGTCAGTCGGATTGGGATGTATTCAATCGCACAGGCATTGGTCATCTGGTCTCCATTTCTGGATTACACATCACCATGATTGCCGCGCTATTTGGCGGCCTTGCACGCTATTTATGGCGCCATTCTTTTTTCACGCGTGCGAATCTGCCGCTGATAATCCCTGCGCAAAAAGTCGGAGCGGCTGCGGGTTGGCTCACTGCGCTAGTGTATGTGGCGCTGGCCGGATTTGGCATACCGGCGCAGCGCACCTTGTTGATGCTTACGGTGGTTTCTGTTGCGCTCTGGCTGGGCCGGATCGCTTCGATATCGCATGTGCTGTGTCTATCGATCACCGTCGTTTTACTGTGCGATCCCTGGGCTGTGCTGTGGCCCGGGTTCTGGCTCTCATTTGTAGCGATCGCCTGCATTGTGTATGCATCCGTGGGCCGTACCGCAGACAGGGGCGAATGGGATAGGGCTGAAGCGGGGAGTACATCTGCGACCGGCTTTCGCTCGTGGCTGAAACAATCACTTGCGTCAGCAACACGTACCCAATACGCGGTCACACTGGGTCTGGTGCCGTTGACGATGGCCCTGTTTGGTCAGATTTCGCTAATTGGTCCGCTGGCTAACGCAATTGCTATTCCGCTGGTCAGCTTTGTGATCACACCCTTATCGCTGGCTGGAAGTATTGCGCCTGCGCCCGTGTCGGTCTGGTGCCTGCAGTTTGCGCATGCGTTGGTGAGCGCACTGGCGCAATGCTTGCAATGGTTAAGTGAGACTTCGTTCGCTGTATGGCAGGCGCTGCGTCCGGATGCGATGAGTGTGGTGTTGGCGATGGTGGGCACGCTTTGGCTGCTCGCGCCGCGTGGTTGGCCTTTGCGCTGGGTGGGCGTGCTGGCCTGGCTGCCGCTGCTCATGGCCAGACCCGCGACGCCGACTCAAGGATTCTGGCTCACCGCATTCGATATAGGGCAGGGCAATGCGCTGCTGATCGAAACCGCAAATCACCGTTTGCTGTACGACACAGGGCCGGCATATTCGAGCGAGTCCGATGGTGCAACTCGCGTATTGCTGCCTTATTTGCGTGCGCGCGGCATCAGTCAACTCGATGGTCTCATCATCTCGCACAGCGACAACGATCATGCCGGCGGTGCCGCATCTGTGATCGAGGGTATTTCGATTAACTGGGTACGCTCCTCACTCCCGGAGGATCATGCTTTGCTCAGGCAAATGCCCTCGCATACGGCATGTCGCGCAGGGCAAAGCTGGACTTGGGATGGTGTGCAATTCGACATGCTTCACCCGGATGAATACTATGCCAACGCCGACCAGCCCAATGCACGTAGTTGTACCTTGCGCATTCGCTACCGCGAGCATGCGGTATTGCTGACGGGTGATATCGAAGCGCCGCAGGAACGCGCGCTGCTGGCGCGTGCTGCGGATCAGTTGTCTGCTAGCGTGCTGTTGGCGCCGCACCACGGCAGCGCCACCTCGTCGACGCCTGAATTTCTTACGGCCGTGTCACCGCAGCTGGCTTTGTTTCAGGTGGGGTATCGCAATCGTTATCGTCATCCCAAAGCCGAAGTGCTCGATCGTTATTTGCAGCGAGGTATCAGAACCTTGCGTACCGATCGTGATGGCGCAGTGCGGGTCACGATCGGGGATGACATGACGTTCAGTGCGTATCGCTGCGAACGTCAGCGCTACTGGCTTGCGCGTGATTGTTCATAAACGAATTTTGCTTGCGATTGCACAGGGATGCCTACGCCGTATCCGTGTCAGCATTTCGAATTTCAGGCATGCATGGGATTCGTAAGCCGACACGCAAGCACAATCAAACTGCTGATAGTGGTGACAATTCTCGGGATGCAATGTGATGGTCTTGGTGCCGAGGAGTCACTGCAGACATTCATTAACGAAGGACGTCCCACCAGCACGCTGGAAATCGACAATGATTCATTGCTCATGCGACGCGATGACGGTTTGTATACGAGTGGGGTGCGCTTTTCGCACGGCTACCGACTCAGCACGGCGGAGGGCTGGCGTTCTGCTGGTTGGCGCGTAGGTCAGCAGTTGTATACCCCCTCGGATGTTCGCGTCCGACCGGCTAATCTGAGTCCGCTCGATCGGCCGTACGCCGGTTGGTTATATGGCGGATTTTTTTACAACGTGGCGAATTTTGATGGCAGTGAACTGGCATTCGGACTGGATGTCGGTTGCCTTGGCCCATGCGCGGGTGGGCGGCCGACCCAGACCTTCGTTCATAAATTGTTTGATCAATTCGAGCCGCTTGGCTGGAGCACGCAGATTCGGAATGAGGTTGGTGTGGTACTCAGGTCGGGTGCGCGGGCACCTTACTGGCGATTGAATCGTCATGCAGACATACGTCCCGGCGTGTCACTGAGGCTGGGTAACATTTTTACTGACCTCACCGCCGATGCTGTGCTGCGGGCCGGACGCCTCGAGTCTTCGGCAGAGGCGGGAGGAGTGTACGTCTTTGCGCGAGGGGCTATGCGAGCGGTAGCTTACGATGCCACGCTTGAAGGTGGCATGTTTTCGGATGATCAGGTGCGGACGGTCAAACCCCGGCGCATGACTGGCGAATGGGAGCTGGGATTGCAGTGGTATCAGCGCTCTTGGGCATGGCGGCTGTCGGTCGTCAGGCGCGGCAGCGAAATCAACGGGCTGTCGGAGTCACTGGGTCGGCAGGATTTTCTGCGCTTGGCCATCAGTTATTTCCCTCAATGACTAGCAGACCCCGGAAAATGGCAGCCTATATTGGGTAACTGTCGGAGTTCTTTGCGTTATAATTCGAATTTCCCGCGAGTGCCGTTCGGCATATCCTGCAATGACCAAGTTTGTTTTTGTCACAGGCGGCGTCGTCTCATCCCTTGGTAAAGGGATTGCTGCCGCTTCCTTAGGCGCGATTCTCGAATCGCGCGGTCTTAGAGTCACTCTCCTAAAACTAGATCCCTACATTAACGTTGATCCCGGAACGATGAGTCCGTTTCAGCATGGTGAAGTTTTTGTTACCGATGATGGTGCGGAAACGGATCTTGATTTGGGTCACTACGAGCGCTTTATCAGCGCGCGCATGAAGAAGGTCAATAATTTCACCACGGGCCAGATTTACGAATCAGTTATTCGTAAAGAGCGCCGCGGTGAGTATCTGGGCAAAACTGTTCAGGTCATTCCGCACA
>CAMBJI010000146.1 GCA_945867725.1 Bordetella parapertussis | reverse complement strand
ATTTCGATAAAGTCTCAGGTCATTGCAGCGAGACGGACCTGCGCCAAAAAATAAAAACCCCCGGTTTTGTCGGGGGTTTTAAGGAGCCTAATGGTAACTAGGCACTCTGGATGTTGGAAGCTTGCTTGCCTTTGGGGCCTTGCGTTACTTCAAACTGGACCTTTTGTCCCTCTTTGAGGGTTTTGAAGCCATTCATATTAATCGCAGAGAAGTGTGCGAACAGATCTTCGCCACCATCATCCGGAGTGATAAAACCGAAGCCTTTGGCATCGTTAAACCACTTCACTGTACCTGTTGCCATAAAAGCGTTTTCCTAAAATTGACCAATCACACGAGCCCTAAAAGCAAGAAGCTCGCATGACGCTGCCCCTTCTAATAATGCTCCTCCTAAGTCAGTGAGTGCCATAAAGCACACATTGATGTTTTGCATTGTTTGCGTAAAAAAAGGAAAAGTCAAGTTAATTGCCAAAAGAGCTATATTTAGGCAGGAGATAACTAGTAATAGCAGCCTGCGACGCGTGGAAAAAATGGCGATCTGCGCGTCATCAGGATTCGGCGTACTATCTTTACGTGGGGCGGATATCATTGGCTTAAGCGGTTACGCACCAGTATGAGGGCTTTAGAATAGAAGCATGGCAACTAACGAAGAGAATGGCACACTTCTTATTCCTAAGGAGAAAAAGGCGGCGGTTAAACCGCCGTCCATGTATCAGGTTTTGCTGCTCAATGATGATTACACCCCGATGGAATTCGTGGTGGCTATCATCCAAGAGTATTTCAACAAGGATCGGGAGACTGCCACCCAGATCATGTTGAAAGTGCATCGCGATGGTAAAGGTATGTGCGGGGTATATCCTAAAGATATAGCCAGTACAAAAGTGGAACTTGTATTAACCCACGCCCGGAAGGCGGGACACCCGCTTCAATGCGTGATGGAGGAAGCATGATTGCTCAGGAACTCGAAGTTAGTTTGCACATGGCTTTTGTCGAAGCGAGACAAGCTCGGCATGAGTTCATTACCGTTGAGCATCTGCTGCTCGCGCTGCTGGATAATCCTTCCGCAGCCGAGGTGCTACGAGCTTGCGCGGTCAATATTGATGACCTTCGCAAGACGCTGACCAACTTTATCAATGACAACACACCAACAGTACCTGGCACCAGCGAGGTCGATACGCAACCGACGCTGGGTTTCCAGCGGGTGATACAGCGTGCAATCATGCACGTTCAGTCTGCATCGAACGGCAAAAAAGAAGTAACTGGTGCCAATGTACTGGTCGCGATTTTCGGTGAAAAAGATTCGCATGCAGTGTATTACCTGCATCAGCAAGGAATCACGCGCCTGGACGTCGTTAATTTCATTTCGCATGGCGTGCGCAAAGACCAGCAGTCCGAGCCGCAAAAAGCTTCCGAGGGTGTTGAAGAAGGCGCCACTGAAACGCAGCAGAAAGAAAGCGCGCTGGATCAGTTCACCCAAAACCTCAACAAGCTGGCAGCCGAAGGCAAGATTGATCCACTGATTGGCCGCGAGGCTGAAGTAGAGCGCGTGATTCAGACGCTTTGCCGTCGCCGCAAAAATAATCCGCTGCTGGTGGGCGAAGCCGGTGTTGGCAAGACTGCGATTGCCGAAGGCTTGGCTTGGCGCGTCACGCAAGGCGAAGTGCCTGAGATTTTGCAAAACGCGGTCGTGTATTCACTCGACATGGGTGCGTTGCTAGCCGGTACCAAGTACCGTGGTGACTTCGAGCAGCGTCTCAAAGCAGTACTCAAACAAATGAAGAACAATCCCAACGGGATTTTGTTCATCGATGAAATTCACACCATCATTGGTGCGGGCTCTGCATCGGGCGGTACGCTGGATGCCTCGAACTTGCTCAAGCCTGCCTTGTCGAGCGGTCAGTTGAAATGCATAGGTGCAACCACCTTTAATGAGTACCGTGGTGTGTTCGAAAAAGATCATGCCCTGTCGCGCCGTTTCCAAAAGATAGATGTGAACGAGCCGACCGTGGAGCAGACCGTGCAGATTCTGCGTGGCCTCAAATCACGGTTCGAAGAGCACCATGGCGTGAAGTACTCGGCGCTGGCACTGACAACAGCAGCCGAGTTGGCTGCGCGCTTTATCAATGATCGTCACTTGCCCGACAAGGCGATTGATGTGATTGACGAAGCTGGCGCAGCGCAACGTATCCTGCCCAAGTCCAAGCAGAAAAAGACCATCGGCAAGCCCGAGATCGAAGACATCATTTCGAAAATCGCGCGTATTCCGCCGCAGTCGGTCAATCAGGATGATCGTACCAAGCTGCAGACCATCGACCGCGATCTGAAGAACGTCGTGTTCGGTCAGGATCCTGCGATCGAGGCATTGGCCGCAGCGATCAAAATGGCCCGCGCTGGGCTCGGTAAAACTGACAAGCCGATCGGCTCTTTCCTTTTCTCTGGTCCAACCGGTGTGGGCAAGACCGAAGTCGCCAAACAGCTGGCCTTCATTATGGGTATCGAGCTGATTCGTTTTGATATGTCCGAGTACATGGAGCGTCATGCGGTAAGTCGCCTGATCGGCGCGCCGCCGGGCTATGTCGGTTTTGATCAGGGCGGTCTGCTGACCGAAGCGATCACGAAGAAACCGCATGCGGTACTGCTGCTGGACGAAATCGAAAAGGCGCATCCGGATGTGTTCAATATCCTGTTGCAAGTGATGGACCACGGCACGCTGACAGACAACAATGGTCGCAAGGCAGACTTCCGCAATGTGATCATCATCATGACGACCAATGCCGGCGCCGAGAGCTTGCAAAAGCGCTCCATGGGTTTCACCGAATCCAAGCAGGCCGGTGATGAAATGGCTGATATCAAGCGTATGTTCACGCCAGAGTTCCGCAATCGTCTGGATTCCATCATCAGCTTCGGCGCACTCAATGAGGACATCATCCTGCGCGTGGTCGACAAATTCCTCATGCAGCTCGAAGAGCAACTGCATGAGAAAAAGGTCGAAGCTGTGTTCAGCGATAAGCTGCGCAAATTCCTTGGCAAGAAGGGATTTGATCCACTGATGGGTGCCCGTCCCATGTCGCGCCTGATTCAAGACATGATTCGTAAGGCACTGGCTGATGAGCTGTTGTTTGGTAAGTTGGTTTCTGGTGGGCGCGTCAATGTCGATCTCGACGAAGAAGAGCATATTCGTCTTGAATTCGTCGAAGGGGACACGCCGCCACCGGCTGCACCACCACAGGAAGCTGCTGAAGTCGAGTAATACTCCGGCGGTATTGAAATAGACAGGGCCCCGACGTAAGTGGGGCCCTGTTTTATTTTGGGACTATTGTGCAGAGATCGTATCGAAACAATGGATGTTCGAAGGAATGTTCAAAGAAATATTCGAACGAATTTTAAGAACGAATGGCGCCGCGATAACGCTGTGCGCTGTCGCTAGCCATGATGCCCAGGGCGTTCAAGTCGTCATCGCCGCAAACGACGTGAAGCGCGTCAAATTCAGCTTTGAAGTTTCCAGGCCGGGCTGATTCTGATCAGGGTAGCAAAGGATTCTTCGACGTCTGTTTCTGGCGAATTTCGCTCAGGGTAGTCTGCATCGATTGCCGCCGTTCAGGTGTCCAAGGATGTAGCGCCGTATAAGTGTTGGTCAGCGATGCCGGATAGGATTGAGCGAGTTTCGCTATCGTACGTTCTGCCGCTGCCGGATCATAGCCAGCCCGTGCCAGCAAATACATCGCCATTCGATCGGCTTCCTGATCGGCTTTCGCTGGCATAGGCCGCAGGCCTCCACGACTGGCAAGCGATGCGGCATCTGGCTGCAAGGGCAGTAGTGCATCGATCAGGCTGGCGACGGTTGCCGTCATCTGCTGGGTAGCGGTGTGTTGCAACACGTTGTGTGCAATTTCGCGTGCAAGAATGACCGCGAGTTCTTCATCGGCACTTAGAAAATCCAGCATGCCCCTCGTGATCATGATCCGCCGACCATCCGCATAAGCATTCACCTGTGGTGCGTGCCCGATTTCCATTGAAAAAGCACAGGCTGCGGTCAGGGGAATTGTCAATTTGAGCGGCCGATCCTGACGCAAGACCACGACAGAGATATCGGTCGCGTTTTTTATCAACGGCGCCAGCAATCGTGCCGCTTCGTTCTCTGCCTGCGCCCCAAGCGGTAGTGCTTGTTCTTGTATGGATTGAAGAATGTCGCCGGGTCGTATGCCGGCGCGCATCGCGCCGCTGCCATCGAGCACCTGCATCACACGCAGCCGGTCATCCAGTTTGAGCGCCGACTCGGCGGCAGGGGCGAGCTCGGCGGGATAGGAATACAGATTTTTTGCAGTGAACCCGAGCAGTGGACGCGCGAATGAACGACAAAGCGGCGCATTTTTTACCATCAAGGGAGCGGCTACGCGGTAGATACGTTCCTGCCTAGCTATCAGCAACGCAAATGCAGATACGTCTTGAGAGGGCTCAACTTTTTTTTCCGGCACATTCGTCGGAGTTTTTACATTCACCGGAGTTTTGACACTCGGCGGGGGTTTCACATGCGTCGTGGTGCAGGACACCAGCAGTACCAAGGCCGCCAAGAAGAGCGGCACATTTCGTTTGTCGATAGCGCTCATAGTCGCGTGAACGATCATTCTAGCGCCGACTTATTTTTTACCCGTACTACCAAAGCCGCCTTCACCACGTTCACTGCTCTCGAAGTTGTCGACGATATCGAATGCTACCTGCATCACCGGTACGATGACCAGCTGAGCAAGACGCTCCATAGGATTTAGCACAAAGCTTGTGCTGCCACGATTCCAAGTAGAGACCATGAGCTCACCCTGATAGTCCGAATCGATCAGTCCGACGAGATTGCCCAGTACGATGCCGTGTTTATGTCCCAGCCCACTTCTCGGAAGAATCATTGCCGCATAGGCGGGATCAGCGATGTGAATCGCCAGACCGGTCGGCACCAGATGCGTACTGCCGGGTTCGATGGTGACAGGTTCTGTGAGGCAGGCACGCAGATCCAGTCCTGCACTACCTGTTGTGGCGTAAGTGGGCATTTGGTCGCGCATGCGCGGGTCAAGGATTTTGACAGCGATTGTTTTCATGGTGTCTGAAGACGCAAAAGAAAAAGGGCAATGGAAAAATAGACAAAGAAAAAATCAACAACGAAAAAATAAACGGAGAAAAAATACAAACGATCAGGAAAAGCGTAAAAAAATTTTGATTAAAGGCGACGGGCAATCTCAGCGATCAGCGTCACGGCGAGGCTATCCTTACTCGCGCGCGGTAGCGCCTTATGACCTTGCGCATCAAAAATCACAATTTCATTTTCATCTTTTCCGAAAGTCTGGTGACCAATATTCCCGACGAGTAGTGGAATATTTTTCCGCTCCCGCTTGGCTGCGCCATGTGCGAGCAAATCCTCGGACTCTGCTGCAAACCCGACGCAAAAAGGCGGGGAAGGCAAAGCCGCGACCGAAGCCAGTATGTCGGGGTTAGTTTCAAATTGCAGTGACGGTGTTGATGAATCTTGTTTTTTTATTTTTTGTGAACTGACTTCTGCAACGCGCCAGTCAGCTACGGCAGCAACGGCGATGAATACCGATTGTTGACCCACATGGGACATGACGGCTTCATGCATGTCGCGTGCGGTCGTGACAGGAATG
>CAMBJI010000145.1 GCA_945867725.1 Bordetella parapertussis | reverse complement strand
GAGATGAGCCAGGCACAACTACGTAAGCAAGGCATACGACTGCTGCCACAGAACTTGAACGAAGCGCTCGATGCTCTCGAGAAGGACGAAGTTATCAAAGGCGCACTCGGACCGCTGGCAAACGACTTCCTTGAGCTAAAACGCATGGAGTGGGTGGAGTACATGCGTCATGTCTCAGACTGGGAAGTGGATCAGTACCTTCAGTTCTTTTGAACTGAACCAAGGAGAAAACATCATGTGTGGAATCGTGGGACTGCTGGTGAAGAAGCCGGCACTCAGAGAGCAACTCGGCAAGTTGATGGTGCCCATGCTGATCGGCATGACCGGTCGCGGCCCGGACTCTGCCGGGTTGGCCGTATTTGCCGATCCGCTGAAGGGCACGGCGCGCAAGCTCAGTTTGTATTCAGGTCTGACCGAGGCCGGCGCCGATTTCGATTGGCATGGCTTGACGCACGGATTAAAAGAGCATCTCGGTGTGCCATCGAAAATCGATATCAAGCACAACCATGCCGTGCTGACTTTCGAGGTATCGCCCGACATCGTCAAGAAGTGGCTGCACGAGCATTACCCACTGCTACATATTCTCTCGACAGGTCAGACCATTGATCTGTACAAGGATATCGGCACACCATCGATGGTATCGAACCGCTACGACTTCGCATCACTCACCGGTTCGCATTTAGTCGGCCATACCCGTATGGCGACCGAGTCAGCAGTGACACCGGATCGTGCGCACCCATTCACTGCGGGTGAAGATTTCTGCCTAGTACATAACGGCTCCCTGTCAAACCCGTATGGTTTGCGTCGCAAGCTGGAGTCGCACGGCATTCACTTCGATACCGACAACGACACCGAAGCGGCCTGTCGTTTTCTGGAGTGGCGCTTGCGGGAAGGCGATGATTTGGAGACTGCGCTACACGCCGGCTTCGAAGAACTGGATGGTTTCTTTACCTTCTTGATGGGTACGCCCGACAAGCTGGCGCTGATTCGCGATCCATTCGCTTGCAAGCCAGCAGTCGTCGCTGAGACCGATGACTATGTCGCTATCGCCAGTGAGTTCCGCTCATTGGCTCATCTGCCTGATGTAAAAAACGCCAAAGTATTCGAGCCAGCGCCAGAGGAGATGTACGTATGGAACGTGTAAGCTTCGACCTCGCCAGTACACCATTGCGCGAAGTGAATCAATTTTTGCACAAACAATTGCAAGCGGATGATCAACGTCATATCGAGGTGCTAAATCCAGATGGCGCGCATAGCATCGCGGTCGGGCTTGATGAACCCGTCACAGTTGAGATTCATGGTCATGCTGGCTACTACGCCGCCGGCATGAACAAAAAAGCGACTGTCATCGTACACGGCAGTGCGGGTACTGGTGTCGCTGAAAACATGATGAGCGGTCGTGTCCATGTTAAAGGCTTCGCGTCGAATGGTGCCGGCGCTACTGCGCACGGTGGCCTGCTGGTGATCGATGGTGACGCAGGTCTGCGCTGCGGTATATCGCTTAAAGGTGGCGACATCGTGGTCGGTGGCTCGGTCGGTAGCTTCTCCGGCTTCATGGCGCAAGCCGGTCGCATGGTGATTTGCGGTAATGCTGGTGACGCACTTGGCGATTCGTTGTACGAAGCGGTGATCTATCTGCGCGGCGAAGCCAAGTCGCTCGGTGCGGATGCACGCTTTGAACCGATGACCGATGAGGACCGCACCGTAGTAGCTGAGCTGCTGCGCGAAGCGGGCTTGCAACATGATCCAGCCTCGTTCAAGCGAGTTGCGTCTGCGCGCAGCCTCTATCACTGGAACGCTGACGCTAATCAGGAATATTAAGCCGCACGCCGGCAGGAAGACCTTCATGGATACGAAACCCGTTCAATTCAAACGTCGCTCAACTGAGGAATCGGCCAGCTTCGACCGCAACGTGATCGACTACATTCAAAATGCCGCGGCGCATGGCTTGTATGAAATCCGTGGTCTCGGTGCCAAGCGCCGCGTACCGCATTTTGATGACCTGCTTTTTTTAGCAGGTTCACTATCGCGCTATCCACTGGAAGGCTATCGCGAAAAATGCTCTACCAAAACCGTGCTCGGCACACGCTTTGCGAAGAAACCAATCGAGCTCGACATTCCAATCACCATTACCGGCATGAGCTTCGGTGCATTGTCAGCGAATGTGAAAGAAGCCCTCGGTCGCGCCGCGACTGAGATGGGCACCAGCACCACCACCGGTGACGGTGGCATGACGCAAGAAGAGCGCGGCTCATCCAAAACACTGGTGTATCAGTGTCTGCCCTCGCGCTATGGCTTCAACCCGGATGATTTGCGCAAGGCAGATGCGATTGAAGTCGTGATTGGCCAAGGTGCGAAACCCGGTGGTGGCGGCATGCTGCTCGGACAAAAAGTAAATCCGCGCGTTGCAAGCATGCGCACTCTGCCGCAAGGCGTTGATCAACGCTCGGCGTGTCGTCACCCCGACTGGACCGGTCCTGATGATCTCGCGATCAAGATTCTTGAGCTACGCGAAATGACCGACTGGGAAAAGCCGGTGTATGTGAAAGTCGGTGCTACCCGTACCTTCCATGACGTAAAGCTGGCAGTCCACTCCGGCGCTGACGTAGTGGTGGTCGATGGCATGCAAGGCGGCACCGCTGCCACCCAAACCTGCTTCATCGAGCACGTCGGCATCCCGACCCTGGCCGCGGTGCGGCAAGCGGTCGAGGCGCTGGAAGATCTCAATATGAAGGGCACGGTGCAACTGATTGTTTCAGGTGGCATTCGCACCGGCGCTGATGTTGCCAAAGCACTGGCAATGGGCGCTGACGCGGTCGCAATTGGCCAAGGTATGCTGTTTGCGCTCGGCTGCAACTCGGAAAGTTATGTGCGCGACGGGCAGCACCATTCTGCGCTGGATGCCTATGACGCGATCGGCACCGCACCCGGCTATTGCCATCACTGCCATACCGGTAAGTGCCCGGTGGGCGTGACCACACAAGACGCGGAGCTCGAGCAGCGACTGGAACCTGCCGTCGGCGCCAAGCGCGTACGTAACTATTTGAAAACCTTGAACATGGAGCTAACCACCATCGCGCGCGCCTGCGGCAAGCAAAACGTGCATCACCTCGAGCGTGAAGACCTGGTCGCACTGACCCTCGAGGCGGCCGCGATGGCGGGGATACCGCTGGCTGGAACCAACTGGATACCGGGGCGATAAATCGTTTCCCAACACGAGTAGGCTGGTTTATTATTTCTGTACATAAATATTTATCGGACTAATCACAGTCCACGAAATGAGATTGGCAGCTTCAACGGCAAACGCCTCGCAGAAGGCTGGCCGCGTTTCATGCATGCCTGAAAAAACCTAAGAACCATCTGGAGGAGAAGCAGATGAATCAACACAATCAATCGTCACTCGACCCCGAGATGCAGCAGCGGGCCGAAGCCATGTACTCCCGCGACCGGTGGAGCGCACTGCTCATACTCGCCGTGTTGTGGGCCAGTCTTATTTACACCTATATCGCGGTACCTCACGGATTTCTCAGCTCACCGATTGGCGTGGTGCTGCTGATTGCCGGCGTATTGCTGCTGGTGTTCAACACCAGCTCGGTATTGGCGATGCTGGCGCATTACCGAGGAGACCGTGATCACATCTACGGTCAAGACCTTCGTAACCTCGACCTGAACCGCCAACGCCTGCGCGAGCTCGCGCTGCGCCCGGCGCATGTCGACACTGATCCGGGAGCGCCATGATGAATAAGCCCTATGAACCGCCGGTACAAAGCGGTGTCGGCCAAATGTTTGACAGCTTGGTGGTACTAGTGCTGGTGTACGCCAGTCTACTGGCTCCGCTGTTGTTTAAAGCGACTGCCGAACCGCCCAAGGCCGGCGACAAAGCGGCGCCGACTTGGGAATCGCTGAATCAAACCCCGGCCATGGTCGAGCAGTGGGAGAAGCTGGGTGTGAAGGTTGAAGCTGCGGCACCGATGATCACTAATCGCTTTGATTACACGATCGAGCCAATCAGTCTGCTGCTGACCATTGCGGTGATCGTCGGGTACTTTATGTTCATGCTGCGAGTCTCCGAAAAAGAGTATCGCGAGGTGATTCGCGAGCGCTTCGACGAATCAGAGGGAGGTTGAGATGAGTTTCTGGACAGCTTTGGAGTACGCGGCGTGGATTATCTCAATCGTGTTGTTCGCATGGATGCTGGCTGATGCGCGCTTTACTAGCTCGCAATACGGCGAAGACTTCCTGACGAGTTCACGCGAAGGCGAAGAAGAATAAGGAGACGAGGATGACAGCGCAAAGCATTACGGCCTCGGCGCCGCAAAAAAATTCGCTACTGAAGGTACTCGGGCCTATCCATGTGTGGGCGCTTGGTGTCGGCATCGTGTTGGTGGGCGAGTACATGGGATGGAACTTCTCGGTCGGTAAAGGCGGCGCCTACGGCTCGCTGATTGCCTGCTGGATCATCGGCTTGCTCTACACCTGCGTCGCGATGATCGATTCGGAAGTTACCTCCACCGTGGCAGCGGCTGGCGGGCAGTACACACAGGCCAAGCACATTGTCGGGCCGCTGATGGCATTCAACGTCGGGCTTTATCTTGTGATGGCCTACACCATGCTGGAAGCATCCGACGCGATTGTGGTGGGTGATCTGATCAAGACCATAGCGCTGCAATATGGTGCCGAGGTGGATACCAAGCCTTTCGTGGTGCTCACCATTGCCGTACTGGCCTGGCTCAACTATCGCGGCGTGTTCATGACACTTACCGTGAATTTCGTGATCACCGCATTTGCTTTTGTCGCGATCATCGTGCTGTTCTTCGCGGTCGAGGGTGTTGGTACCGGTGGCTCGATTCTGCGTCATCGTGAGATGCTGACCGATCTACCCTATGGCTGGATCGGGGTGCTGGCGGCACTGCAATTCGGGATGTGGTACTACCTCGGTATTGAAGGTACCTGTCAGGCCGCCGAAGAAGTACGATCACCCGGTCGCTCGATACCACTCGGCACCATGGGCGGCATGATCACACTGCTGATTGCCGCTACGCTCACCTGGTATATCTGCGCCGGACTGATGCCGTGGGAATACCTCGGACAAGCGATCACACCGCTATACGACGCAGCTCGCCTGACCGGCATTCTCGAGCTGGAAGTGATTCTTTTCGTCGGCACCATTTTCGCAGCAGTGGCCTCGGCCAATGGCTGCATCAATGATGCGTCGCGGGCCTGGTTCTCAATGTCGCGTGATCGTTACATGCCGCAGTGGTTCGGCGCGGTGCATCCACGCTATCGCACGCCCTATCGAGCTATCCTGTTCCTGATCCCGATTGCGGTGTCGTTTGCCTTTACCGGACTGCTCGATCAAGTGATCACCTTCTCGATCTTGTCCGGCCTGCTGGGCTATACCTTCATGTCGTTCAACGTAGTCCGCTTCCGTCGCATGTGGCCGCTGGGTACGATCAACCGTGGTTATGTCCATCCATTCCACCCCATCCCCTGCATTTTGCTTGGTTTGTTGTGCGCGGCGACGTATTTCGCGACCTACCTCGGCTATGGGGCTTCGCTGCTGTCGATCATGGCGTTCTACATCCTGATCTCGATTTGGTTCGTGGTGAGGCGCTATCAGTTCGTCCGGCGTGGTGACCAGTTCACCATGCCGTGGCC
>CAMBJI010000144.1 GCA_945867725.1 Bordetella parapertussis | reverse complement strand
ACGACGCGCGACAAAATTACCGAGACGATTCATGTCGAAGGCATACCCATCAACATTATCGACACCGCCGGCATACGCGATGAAGCCGATGCGGATGGTGAAGTCGAGCGCATCGGCATCTCACGCACCTGGAGCGCCGTGGAGCAGGCCGATGTAATCCTGCACATCCTAGATGCCAGCCGTGGACCAACACGCGCCGATGAAGAGATCGTTGCGCGACTGCCTGATCAGATTCCGCTGCTACGCATCTGGAACAAGATCGATCTCTCCGGACACAAGCCTGGCATCCATCAGCAAGACGATGGTGCGCACATTTACATGTCAGCAGCAGAACGTACGGGCATGGATTTGCTGAGGAAAGAATTGCTGCGTATCGCAGGCTGGCAGCAAACCGGCGAATCCATTTACCTCGCGCGCGAACGCCATCTGATTGCTTTGCGCGCCGCGCAAGCCCATTTGCAGGCGGCTGCCGAGCTCGCGGCGCAACGCGATAGCGCGCTGGATCTGTTTGCCGAAGAACTGCGACTGACTCAGGAACGACTGAATAGCATCACCGGCGCATTCACCTCGGATGATTTGCTTGGCGTGATTTTCAGCCGTTTTTGTATAGGGAAATAGGCGGCCGCCGCATTCACGGCTTTACTGAAATTAAAGATTGTCAGCGTACCCAAGGTAAGTCGAGCATTACAGGATCGAACTCCGGCCACGCAAAAATTTCAAACAACCACTGAAGTAATGTGGATTGCGTTTGGCCATCTGTGTTTGCAGAGGGTCCTAGTCGTCCTCCCAAAGCGATGGCGAATGCGCCTGTTGTCGCGCGGACTTCGGTGCGGGTGCCGGTGTGCGCGATGACGCGCGTGGTGCTGACTCAGATATCAGATGTTGTGCCGGATATGCACGCAAAAAATCAGGAACCTGTTCCTTCGTAGACTGCAACCACGCGGAATACTGCGGCGGTTCGAGCAATACGGGCATACGCTTCTCATCTCCGGGTCGATGAAAGCGCTGCATCAGAGGATGATTGTCGGCATTAATCGTGAGCATCGTAAACGATTGCAGCGGCAAATCATCCGGTCCACCCGTCGAACGCCACTCCCACAAACCTGCGATGCCCAACAATGCGCCATCGTCGCGTGATATTTTCCATCGCACCGCCCGACCGCTCTCATAGCTAGGCTCGAAGAATGATTCGACAGGGATGATGCACCACTGTCGTTTGGCAAAAGCATGGCGAAACGACGGTTTGCTGGCGACTGTCTCACTACGCGCGTTATAGGTATGCCGGGCAAGCGTCAGTTCCGCCCAATGCGGCACCATACCAAAGCAAGCATTCACGCATTCCAGTTCGCCTGATCCATCGTCAGCAATACGTACGATAGGCGCGAGATAGCCGGGATAAGTCTCGGCCTTGTAATCTTCGGGAATGTGTTGAACGCCAAAATGCCGACGCAACGCATCTGGTTTAGGAGGCGTGTAGTTCGAGCACACGATACGCTATCGTTTATCTACTAAACATCGAAGTCAGCAACAGTCGCGCTTGATGCATTTACTGCTTCAACGACGATTTCACTCGCCTGAAATCCGATTTGCGTATCAGCGCGTGAATACCTTTGGTGCGATCAACCACCTGAGACACATTGAAATCCGTCGCTGCCGACAGGTAGGCATAGGCGATCGCGCGATCCATACCCATTACTTCAGACAAAAAGCGAATCGCTTCTCTGACCGCATCTTTCATCGCATCATCCAGATCTGGATTCAATCCAATCGCAATCCAGTAATGCGGTGTTTCACCGAAGGGTTTTTCTAGCGTACCGGACGCGGAAGGAATACGCCGATCGCCTTTTTTTAATAGCGTGAAACGAAACGTAGCGCGCATCGAATGCTCTAGTGCGGTGAGTGCCACCTCGCCGTTAGCCTGTGCCATGTGGGGATCACCCGTATAAAAATTTGCGCCCGGCACAAATACCGGCAAGTAAATCGTCGTGCCGGCGCCGAGATCTTTCACATCCATATTGCCGCCATACGCGCCCGGCGGAACGGAATGCACGGGCTGATCTGTGGCGGCAGCCACACCCATCACACCCATGAAGGGGGTCGCTGGAAAAGTGATCGTCTCACCCTGGCGGTTCGTCATTACACCTTCCCACTGCCCGGAACGATTGCGCCGAATGGGCGTGAACACTGAGACGTTATGAAATTTTTCCGGAGCTTGTGCGCTCGCATCAGGTTCCGGTTTGGGGCCTTCAGGAAATTCGCCCGGAAGCGCGCCTTTGCCATGACGATTAGAAATCACGCCATAAGCAACACGCGGCACAACCGACAAGATATCGACCTTCAAAACATCGCCGGGTTCAGCGCCATCAACAGCGACCGGCCCGGTAATGATGTGCGGTCCGTCCTTGGCAAAGTCATGCGGCAAATCGGATTGAGTGATTGCAATGGCGTCTTTAAACACCTGGTTCGCGGGTATGCCTTTCGATGCAAAATACTGCACGGGATTGCGCCCCTGATCTTCCAGCAATCCCTCGTGCGATAAGGTGTCGAAAATCACAGTAGAGCCCGAGGGAACCGTGAGCACAGGCGCATCAGCCGCATTCGACAAATAGCCCCACTTAATCGTAGCGCGTGTCGATGGCACATAAAAAACTTTGCCGCGATGTCCCTTGGCGCCGATCGGGCCAGGTTTGTCAGCCAAAGGCTGAAGCGGAAATTCAGGGGTGGTGCCAGCACAGACTGAAGCAATAGCACTTGCCAGCAAGACGCCAAGCGTCCAGTGTTTGTTATTCATGGTGTCCTGAATATCTTTGTAAAGAATTTTTAGATCTAGAAATTATGCATGATTTTAAAAACTAGTGAACGCAACAACTGAGCAAATAGTGACCGCGGCGATTACCGTCAGCAAGCGGAATCACACACGCACTTCCTTCAACGGTCACAATCGAAAAATAGATGCTGGCGATTGCATCATCCGACGCTGTGATTTCGATAGCGAGGCTGGCCGCTGAAACAATTCCAGAGGTGCTTTGTGGTCGTAAGCGCTGTGTCAGCGCAGTGACTGGAAAATGCCGCGGTCGCGGTTTTTCATCACATTGTCCCAAGAAAAAAGTTGTCCGTTCATCGCGATGTAAACACCTGCTGCAGCAAGACTGGCTGCTGCACACGCAAAGCCGAGATTAAACAGAGCATCGGATCGGACGATTTGATAAGGCACCATTGCACCCGTCAGAACGATGGTTTTTTTCAGCGCTGCGTGACCGAGTACTCTAGCAGTTTCGGGCATGGTATCCGTGCCATGGACGATGACGATATGCTCTTCGATGGAACGCTCGCAAGCCTCGCGTATTTGTTGACGATGGCTGTCCTGCATATCTAGTGAGTCCAATACGAGCAAGGGCTCGAACGCCACTGGCAAAGTCAGCCGCGCACGATCGAGTGCTTCTGGCAAAACGCTGTCCTTGAAAATCAGGTTACCTGTGAGGGGGTCATAATGTTTATCGAAAGTACCGCCTGTTGCGATGATGCGCAGACTCATGGCTATTAATCCTGAAGAAGACTTTAAGATGATAGCCCGAAGTCCGAATTTTGCAGATTGAATTTGCACGCAAAAAAAAGAGTGAGTCCGATGAGGACTCACTCCGAAAGTGCTGAACAGCCAAGGCGAGGAAC
This sequence comes from Bordetella parapertussis, assembly GCA_945867725.1. Taxonomy (GTDB): domain Bacteria; phylum Pseudomonadota; class Gammaproteobacteria; order Burkholderiales; family Burkholderiaceae_D; genus Pernthalerella. Next base: position 1,992 of record CAMBJI010000144.1, on the reverse strand, counting down.
GACCTGACTGCTCGCCATCCGAGACAAGATGGACTTGCATGGTACGGGGGCGATCAATATGAAATCCAATGTTTTATTGTCATAATCGCATTCGTCTACTTGGTTTCTTTGTTTACTCGCTTTGCAAAAATCTTGAGCGCATGTCGGCAATACACCGGGCGGCTGTATCGTAATCGCGCTGTTTTCAGTGTGCTGGTTTGAAAGAACATGCCGATTTGTTTATGACATCAAAAGGTAAAAATTCTGATTACATACGGAGCATGCTTACCGCTACACTGGCACATATTCCGATTCTTTTCGTTGTGTTGAACGATGAAACCTGTTGCACCTGGCACCGTTATTTTTCACCGCTATCGCGGTTATGGCGTGATTACCTCAGTCAATCTCATGACCGGTTGGATCTCCGCGCGCTTCGGAGGTGAGGGACGAACGCTGGATTTAAATCTCTCCTGCGATCAGGTACACCACGCCGATGGCGAGCCCATACGTTTTCGCCGCGCACCACCCGATCGCATGCCACACGGTCGTTTGATGAACATGATGCGCGAGCTTCACAAGGCCGGCTATCAACGATTGTATTTATACAGCTGGCCCAAACCTTCCGGGCTGCATTGGCGCTGGCATTTATTCACTGGACCTCGCCACTGGATGCAACGTAGTTGGCGTGAAGGCTGGTATGGCTCGGGCGCTGAATACAATTTGAATCCGGTACTAGGTTGGGGCGATTCGCCAGGCACTTCAACGCATGATCTGCTGTCTAGTCTGGCAAAATTCGACCCGCAAGGTCTGGCGCAGGCATTAGGTCGGGACGAGGATCATACTCAATGGTTCGCCGATGTCTGCGATGCGCTGCTGCCGAACTACACGTTTTCATTGGGGTGGGATCAGAGCGCTGGTTCGCAACCGGCAGAGCTACCGGTCGTGCCATTACGCGCCAATGTTGCGCCCTACAACGGACGAGCGCTGCCGTGGCCACCCGGGTGGGGGCGATTGTGGAGCAGTGTGCCGCGCGTAACGCCTGCAGCCCGAATTACGGGAACAAGTCCCGCTGGCGCCCCTTCAGACGCTGACGGTTGATGTCGGCAATGCTGACTTCGCGCGAGCCGGGCTTTATGCAAATGGTTTGACCCACGGTGATATCCGCTGGCGTGATTACTTTCAGATAAACACCGGTAAGACCGGATTGCAGCATGTGCTTGATAGCTTGCGGATAGCCCATGCGCGCCGCGAATTTAAAACAAGGCGCACGCGGCTCGGTAACTTCCAGTACCAATTCGCCAATTTCTAGCCGATCGCCAACCCAAAGCTCGGTTTCGAGCAAACCTTCGGTCGTCAAATTTTCGCCCATGAAGCCGTAAGACAACGACTCTTGTCGGTGTAGTATGCGCTCACGCGCGGTCACCCAGAACGCATAGTGCTCACGCGGATATAAATAAACCGCTTTGTCCAAACCGCCATGCACGCTCATGTCAGCGCGCTCATCTCCGGCAATGCCCAGTCGGTTCACTGTGACCCGTCCTGACAAGGGCGCTTTGCGGATAGCTGACATCACCGATTGCGCAGTCGCTTCGGTAGTTACAAACAAGGGTTGAACGATGCCCGTGTTGATGCTGAGGACGTGGGGTGAGAACTCTGATCGTTGGAGCGGCGAGTTATGGGGGCTATCCATTTTCGTAGTTAGCGACATTTCGCATTAATTAAAAGATTTCGAGAATAGCCTTCTTCGAGAATCTCTGTCAGCAGTTGCAAGTCCTTGGAACTGACCACAGAGTCCGATGAGCGGCAGTACGGTGGGTTACTATGCGGGCGACTGTTTTTGCCGGATATCTATGGCCCGCACGCCTTTTCTCCCAACTCGCGATGGTATTTCTCCCAGCCTGGTATGGCTTCCCCATGGGCCGTGGAAAACACTTGGTGAGTTTTTTGCGTTTCGCTTTCCTATGGTTACCGCTGAAAGCTGGGCTGAACGCATGTCGCGCGGTGAGGTGGTCG
>CAMBJI010000143.1 GCA_945867725.1 Bordetella parapertussis | reverse complement strand
TGGCACGCGCAATTTTTTCGATTCTCTCCAGCAAATTCACTTTCGCAGTCGCATCCAGCGACACAAACGGATCTTTTGGCAAGTACAGCGAGCGCGCTGTGCCGGGTTGGATGGCCGAGGCGACTTTGATCTTGCCTGCACCCTGACGTCCGATGGTGCGCGTTGCGGCGGCGGCTTCAAGCAAGGCGCGCTCGGAGATCTCATCCGAATACGAGAAGGCGGTTTTGTCGCCGGATACGGCACGTACACCAACGCCCTGATCAATCGAGAAACTACCTGTCTTGACGATACCCTCCTCCAGGCTCCAGCTCTCGCTCTTGGTGAACTGGAAATAGAGGTCGGCGTAATCAACCTTGTGCGTAAAGATAGAACCCAGCACCTTGAGCAAATGACCTTCGTCCAGTCCATTGGGCGTCAGCAGAACTTGGCGGGCAACGTTCTGGGTCTGGAAATTGGGTTCGATGAGTTTCATAGCGTTGGATAGCCTGACAGTAATTAATCGAGATGGTTGAGCATTGAGCGCCTGTATCGCGAGGCGCCGAAAATTGAAATCATACTGGATGGGGCCTGTTCATGCTGGCATGGCCGAGCTAGCGCGTGCGGTGCGCCAGCGCGGGCAAGCTCTCGCGCACGCTGGACTGGCGACCGAGATCCAGCTCGCCCATGACCAGTCCCTCGCCCTCGGGCAACGAGGCGGAAATCTCACCCCAGGGGTCGACCAGCATGCTGTGGCCCCAGGTGCGGCGGCCATTGGGGTGGATACCACCCTGCGCAGCAGCCAAGACATAGCACTGGTTCTCGATGGCGCGTGCGCGCAGCAGCACTTCCCAGTGGGCGCGGCCAGTGGTGTAAGTGAATGCAGCGGGCATAACGATCAGGTCACAAGGCCCCATGGCGCGATAGAGCTCAGGAAATCGCAAGTCGTAGCAGATCGACAGACCGATGCGTGCAAAGGGTGTCTCCAGCACTCGGACTTCATTACCAGGCACGATCGTGCGCGACTCATCGAAAGATTCATCGCCCCGTGAAAATCCAAACAAATGAATTTTGTCGTAGCGAGCGCACAGCTGCCCTTGGGGATCGTAGGCGAGCAAGGTATTGAGCACTTTGCCCGGCACACCTGAAACTAGCGGTACGGTGCCACCCAGCAGCCACACGCCTGCGTCGCGGGCTATGCGCGCCATAAAGTCCTGCAGCGGCCCTTGGCCCGGTGTTTCGGCGTGTTGCAGTTTGTCGTGTTCGGTACGTCCGAGCAGCGGCCAGTACTCAGGCAATAACACCAGCGAAGCACCGGCATCAGCGGCTTCACGAACGCGCCGCTCGACGGTCTGCATGTTATCGGTTGGCTCCGGTGTAGAGACCATCTGCACTGCGGCTATTTTGATACTTGTTGGCATAGGCGTTCCTGGCTTCGTCATCACTGCCCGCTGGCTTTTTCTGCGTCCGTGGCCGTGGTATCCACTTTGCGCTTGCTGGTCGACTTTTTGACGACCGGGTCTTTCCAAGAGCCTGTGATCACATACTCTTGTGACAGTGCCTGAGAAAGCGGATTCTTCAGAAAAAGCTGCGCCAGAAAAGAGCCGAGTCCGATGACAGGATTGACTGCCAAACCGTAAATCACGGATGCGCCACCCGCATTGATTTCCGGGATAACGACCACGTTCAGATTCTGCGTTTCCTCACTCAGATCTGCCGAGCCGTCGATGAGTACCACGGCATTCACACCACGCATCTTGAAGGTATCGGTTTTTAACACACCGCGCGATATGACGGCAGTACTGGCAATGGTGTCAAAGGCAAAACCATCAGTAAACAGATCACGAAAATCCAGCGTCAGTCGCCTTGGAAGCGACTGCAGGCTCATTACGCTCAGCAATTTCGCCGCACCCGGATCGGCCTTCAGAAACTGACCCGAATTAATTCGCAAATTCATATTACCGGACAAGCTAGGAAAATCAAATGCGGAGGGGGAGCCTTTCCAATTAAGATCGCCTTCCATACGACCCTTGCCACCCGTGAGTGCTTTTTCAAAACCGACTCTGTCGAGCAGGCGACCGGCATCGTTAATGTCGAGTTCGTAATTGAGCATGGACTGGCCATCGTTACCATTCAACAGCCAGCGTCCCGTTGCGCGCAGGCTTGCATCGGGGTTAGTGAGCGCGAGCTTGCTGATCCGCCATTCTCTGCCGGGTGTCATGATTGCTGCGTTGGTGGCCGCCATTTCAAGTCGACCGAGTTTCATACCACGCAGTTCGAAACTATCGGCAACGATATCCAGACCCGGCAGCTCTGCGGTAGATTTTTTACCACTCAGCAGTTCGGTCACGTCCGCATCGGCGGAGCGCTCTATTTTTAGTGAAGACAAGCGTGCTGTAATTTTTCCAGCACCCCGCTCGGAGGAGGGATCTTCCCAGCTCGCCTGACCGACGACCTCATCGGATTGAATATTAAACTTCCATCCAATACGCTGGCGCGTTGCCGCCAACACCACATTATCGATTGGGCGATCGAAGATCGTAAGTGCGTTCGAACGGAGATTGATCGTATCGGGAGTGAAGAACGGCGCGTAGTCTGTGGTCTGTATCGAGCCCTGATTCGCAGCCTGATTCGCGCCCTGTCCCGTACCGGGTGCAGTTGATGGGTTATCCGTTGCAACTGTACCTGTCTCTGCAGTGATCGCAGTAATCGTCGACCGCCAGACATCCGCATTGAACGACGGCACATTGAGTTGAATGGCCAGACCACTGTCTGGCTGTGGTGCGGCTGTGTTCACACCAATGCCACCACGCACCATGCGCCAAGTACCGTTACGGGAATTGCTACGCTGGCGCAAGTAACGCGCATTGATGTTGCGTCCAAGACTGATTCGAATTTCTTCTGTTGGTGTGATCCCATCCGGCGCCGGCAAAGGCTGTAAGGTCAGACGCAGAGGCCAGCTTTCAATAGGTAATTTCTGCAGCGGCGTAGGGAAATCGAGCGCCAAGCCGACCAGTGAAGATTCTATGGTCAACTCAGGACGCTGATTCCTGATTTTCAGGTTGGCTGTGTAACGCGTACTACCGCTGATTTTTTTCAACACTCGCTTCGCGATGGGTGCGGTCATCACACGAGATGCCGCGTCTGCATTAACAAGCCCATCCAACTTGATTTGCGTGGAGCCATCTCGCTGAGAGCCACCACTCAGCGATACAGGGCTGCCGAGAAAAACAGCCTGCACCGCCGGCAATTGAAATCCTTGCTCCGAAAAATTCAGCTCGCCTGTTACTTGCTGCGCTGCAGGCCACGCTCGCCAAAGTTGCACCTCATTGCCCGCAAATTTAAGGTTACCTTGCACGGTAGAAGCGCCCGCCCCACTCAGGGGCAATTGTATTTTCAAGCCCAGCCTTGCATTACCACTGGCCTTGGTCTCCTCGGTGAAGCCGTCGATCCAGCTTATCACTGGGGTTGCGCTGACATAGGCCAGCATGGATTGCAATGAACCCTGTGCCACGCCACTGACATCAAGCATGGGCTTGCTGCTCATATAGTCCGGCACCACCGCATGCACGTCTGACAGAGTAACCCCTGCAGTTTTTGCGCTGTCCGCATGAATCTGCAAACGGGCACCGTCCAGGATAAGGTTGCCTTGTATGTCTTCGATCTTGGGCCAGAGAAGCGCACGCCGATCCTGAGACAGTTCTTTGGGTGCGGGGCTGAGCGTTCCCTTTTCGATTTTTGCTGTTACTTTGAAGACGCCGAGTGCATTGCCCGCAGCGTTTTTTTGTTGAAACGGAAATTGATCAAGATCTCCCTTGATCAGTAGATTCAGGTCACGCGCGCGACCCTCCAGTAGTGCCAAGTTCAGCCACTCACGTGTATCCACACCTACAACGGCAGGAAGATAGCGCGGCACATTACTCAATTCAATTACGGGAATTTGCAGCTTCAGATCCAGCGCACCCAATCTGTGGGCTGATAGCGGCAGAGGCATAGTGTAGCTACCTGTGAGCGTACCCAATACGCCTGCCTGTGAAAAACGCATCGCCTCAACCCGCACCGCTAAATTCTTTTTGTCACGCAGTGACCAACTGCCTTCGAGTGAAAGATCATCCAAACTCATTGGTGGCAAAGTCAACCCATTGGCGGCCTGAAGTTTCACTCGGTCACCACGTAACTTCAGACGTCCGCCATCCTGGTTTGCATCGACTTCGCCAGACACGCCATCAAAAGTGGGCAAAGATTCGCGCCCGCCGGCCTGTTGAATTCCGAAGGCATCAAATTTTCCTGTGATTCGATAAGGTCCAGCACCGGGAACGCTCCCATCCCAGGATGCAGAGACATCCCGCAGCTGTCCGTGTGGCGCAAAGTCAGAGAATAGGCTCCTAAGGTCATCGGACAAAGGCAGATGACCTGCAAACCGAGCAAGCGCACCCAGATCCATCTCGGTGATTTTCAAATCATGTCGGTCGGCTTTGCCGCCATCGCCCGCAATATAGAAGTGACTGACAGTTGTTTTGGGTAGAACTGCCCCTTGCTCAGTACGCAAAGAAAAATTCGTCAACGTCAGTTGGTGGCCACTTGCACCATAAGACAATATTTTCTGCTTCAGACCCGAAATCGCCTCACCGGCGGAAACACGCCCGCTGACATCGACGAGCTTAAGCGGCTCGAGTGACTGATCCAGTCGTACCGACAAATTAGCCATGGACAGATCGGCGGTCACATTCCCCACGGTACCGCGATTGAAATTTACCCAGGCGCGCACCGAGCCGTCACCGCCCGTCAGCTCATAGGGCATATCGATGTAGGGCTTCCACGCTTCAAGATGCGTTTTTTTCCAATGGACATAAAACTCACCTATCCATTGCGCATAATCTGCACGCGTTGTCGAAAATGGCGGATGCGTGAACTCAACTCGCAGATCTATGGGGGCTGCCAGAGCTTCGGGGGGCGTTGCCTTGAGTGCAGCGCGATGCGTACGCCAGCGATTCTGCAAGACAAAGCTGATGTCGGTCAGCTTGAGATCGGGTGCCGAGCGCATCTGATCACGCCAGCGCACCTCACCCTGCCTGACCACGATTTCATGCTGTGCCAACAGCCAATCCAATCCGCGACCATCAACGGTCTTGTTGGGATCAATCCGTAAACCGCCAACAAAAAAACGCCCTTCGCTATCGCGTTCGATCTCCAGATTCGGACGCGATAATTCCAGTGCCTGCAGCCGCAACTCACCCAGAACTGACCACCACGAAATGGTGGCATTCACCTCGGGTAGCACCAGCGCACTCTCACCATCGTCGTTATGAATGACAACGTTTTCCAGCTTCAGACGTGGGTCGAGCCCGCGCCAACTGGCTTGTATCGATGCAATGCGTACACTGCGATTGACGAAATGACTGGCGAGTTGCTCTACTTGAGATTTGTAGCTGTCGATGTTTGGCAAGACGACATAGCGCAGGGACAGGAACACCGCACAGAACGCAAAATAGATAACCACCAGCGTGATCAACACCCAGCTGAGCGCATGGTGCGTTACACGATTGACCATGTTGTAACCGAAACGAACCGAACGCCATCCAAGTAGCAGGGCTTGTCTAATACGATTTGTGTTGTCTGGTTGGCTCGACATCAAATGGAATTGTGGTAATCAATACTGCGCATCATCAGGGCATGACCGGGATTGTTATCATAGCTGCAAATTTCGCTTTTCCCGCTGCCCTGATACATCTCTTATTAAAATTATGAGCACACACCCTCCGTTC
>CAMBJI010000142.1 GCA_945867725.1 Bordetella parapertussis | reverse complement strand
CAGTTTATCCATGAGCCCCGACAATCCGCCCATTTTTTTCATCTGGGAGAGTTGCGCCTTGAAATCATTGAGATCGAACTTGCCGCCACCTTTGATCTTGTGCGCGAGGTCTTGGGCCGCGGCCATATCGACCCCTTTTTTCGCCTCTTCGACCAGGGCCAGTATGTCGCCCATACCGAGAATGCGACTGGCCATACGACTCGGATCGAAGGGCTCAAGGCCATCGAGTTTTTCTGCCACGCCCGCGAATTTGATGGGCTTGCCGGTGACGTGACGGACCGAAAGTGCAGCACCGCCGCGCGCATCACCATCGAGCTTGGTCAGTACGATGCCAGTGAGCGGTAGCGCATCGCTGAACGCGCGTGCGGTGTTGATCGCATCTTGGCCTAGCATGGCATCGACCACGAACAGGGTCTCGATCGGTTTAACTGCGGAGTGCAGGGCGCTGATTTCCTGCATCATCGCCTCATCAATACCCAGACGCCCGGCGGTATCGATGATGAGCACATCATGGTGGTGCTTCTTCGCGTAATCGAGGGCAGCGAGCGCGATGTCAACGGGCTTGTCGGTCGCGCTGGAAGGGAAAAAATCAGCACCGACTTGCGCGGTGACGGTTTGCAGCTGCCCGATGGCCGCAGGACGATAAACGTCGGCCGAGACAGTGAGTACTTTTTTCTTTTTCTGTTCCTGCAAAAATTTGGCGAGCTTGCCGACAGTCGTGGTTTTGCCGGCGCCCTGCAAGCCGGCCATCAGGATGATGGCCGGTGGCTGTGTGGCAAACGATAGCTGGCTTGCCTCCGGACCGAGATCGGCGCCCATCAGGCTGGCGAGCTCATCGTGAACCACGCCGACCAGCGCTTGTCCCGGCGTGAGCGACCCCACCACTTGCTCACCAAGCGCTTTTTCCTTTACGCGCGCAATGAAGTCGCGTACCGCGGGTAAGGCGACGTCAGCTTCGAGCAGTGCCAGCCGAACTTCGCGCAGCATGTCGGCCGTATTTGATTCGGTCAGCCGTGCTTCGCCGCGCATGGTCTTGACGACTTTGGCCAGCCTTTGGGTCAGATTGTCGAGCATGAGGTGTCTTGAGGGGGATCAGGAAAGAGGGGCAGAAGCGCACAGGCGCAGAGAAAAATTACCCGCCGATTCTACCCGAAGCCTGCGCCACGGCAGCGCTGATCCAATAAGATCGCTGACTTTTGCGGCATAGCCATGGTGTACACTTTACTTATGCAACTTCTATTCATTCACGCAGCCGGATTGCTCTACATCGTTTGCTCGCTATTGCCCGAGCAGCAGCGCCGCTTCATTACGCTGGGCACGGGAGTGGCCTGGCTATTGCATGGCGTAGCGCTGGCGAGCATTGTCATTACGCCTGACTATCTTCGACTGGGCTTTGCCATGATGCTCTCGGCTGCGCTGTGGATGACGGTGGCGGCTTACTGGATAGAAAACCGAAATTCGTCGGGCGATGGGTTGCGCCGTCTGGTGCTGCCGATCGCGGCGATTGTGATTGTGTTGCCGGCATTTTTCCCGGGATCGGAAATTCCTCTGGCTGGTAAGTCGCCTTGGTTTTCATGGCACGTAGCTTTGTCCACATTGGCGTATGGGTCGCTGACCATTGCGGCCTTCCATGCGGTGTTAATGGTGATGCAGGAGTCGCGTTTGCGTGCGCTTCCTACGCCGGCGTCTCAGCTCGGTTGGTTTGCGTTGGCCATCGATCGTCTGCCGGCGCTGCTGACCATGGAGCGCGTACTGTTCAGATTAATTAGTTTCGGTTTTCTGCTGCTGACGCTGACCGTGGTGTCCGGTGTGTTCTTTTCCGAGGCGGTGTTTGGAAAGCCTTTCCGACTCGAACACAAGACATTGTTCACCATGCTGTCGTGGTTGCTGTTTGGCGCGCTGCTGGCGGGGCGCCAATGGCGTGGGTGGCGCGGCAAGACAGCACTGTCTTTTACGCTTACAGGTTTCGCAACACTCTTGCTTGCCTATGTCGGTAGCCGCTTCGTCATGGAGGTGGTATTGCACAGGGGGCTGGCGTGAAGTATCTACTCTGGGCTGGCATTATTTATTTGGCTTGGCGGTGGTATGCCGCTTCCAAGCAATCCTCTTCTCAATCAGCTTCATCGAAAGAATCATCCCGGTCGGCCGCGGATTCGGGTCCGGACGACGTGGCTGAAGCCATGGTCAAATGCGCGCAATGCGGCATTCATCTTCCCTACTCCGAAGCGGTCCACGGTAGTGGCGCCATCACTTTCTGCAGTGCAGAGCACCGACGCTTGCACGGCGACGCATAGCCAAGTCCTTTAGCCCCGCGGTTTCATTTTTCTCCTGATAGTTTGAAGTCTCGCTAAATGCTCGCGTGGGATGTTGTGTTTTTCGCCTATTTTGCAGTCGCACTTGTCGAGATGTCCTACCCTACCGCGTCTCGTTTCTGGCATTGGCCATGATTTCTGCTCCTGACGCTATTTCCTCTGTCGCATTTCGTCTTTTGGGTGAGTCGCAGGCCATACAGGTGGTGCGGGAGCGCATATGCAAGCTCGCCAGTAGCGCAGCGCCCGTGGCAATCTATGGTGAGTCAGGCAGCGGCAAGGAGCTCGCAGCGCGTGACATTCATGCACACAGCCCGCGAGCCGGTCAGCCTTTCATTGCCGTCAATTGCGGCGCAATTCCTGAAAATCTGATGGAGGCCGAATTTTTCGGCTACCGCCGAGGTGCCTTCACTGGTGCCAATGAGGAGCGACAGGGGTTTTTCCATGCTGCGCATCGTGGCACGCTATTTCTCGATGAGGTCGCGGATCTGCCGCTGGCCATGCAAGTCAAACTTTTGCGTGCAATTCAGGAGCGGCGTGTACGCAAGCTGGGTGCGCAGCGCGAGGATGTCATTGATGTGCGGATTTTGTCCGCCACGCATCAGAACCTCGCATCGCTGGTGGAGCGAGGCAGTTTTCGTCAAGATTTGTACTTTCGTCTCCAAGTCATTGCGCTCTCTTTGCCGCCGCTGCGCGCCCGAAGAGAAGATATTCCTTTGTTATGTGATGCGATTCTCAGGCGACATTTGCCGCTAATCAGGAAGCCGGTGATTAGTGCCGCTGCAATGGATAGACTTGTTGCGTATGACTTCCCCGGGAACGTGCGTGAGCTCGAGAATGTGTTGGAACGGGCGCTGGCTTTCTCTGTTGGCACTGTTATCGAGCCGGATGATTTGTATTTTGAAAGTCTCATCCGGCACGGCGTGGTCGACGATGCGTCGCGCGGCGAAACGATGATTTCCACTGAGGCGCGGCCTGCAAGCATGGATTCACTGCGGACATCACTGCCGGTTTCTCTACCCGTACATCTGGCGGGTATTGAGCGGGAGCTGATTCAGCGTGCGCTGGGGCAGTCACGTTTCAATCGAACCCGCGCGGCATCGCTTCTTGGGATAAGCTTGCGGCAACTACGTTACCGCATGCAGCGATTGACGATTCATGATGCCGACTGATCTCTGTTTTTCGATGGACGACACCGGCTGGTGCCGGGAAATTCGCCAGGTGCGTAGCCCGAATTGCGACGCCCGTCCGCCGCAAGTTGCCATTGACCTACTCGTGATTCACAACATCAGCTTGCCGCCGGGTGAATTTAGTGGCGATTACATCGAGGCGCGGTTCACCAATCAGCTTGACTGCCGGGTGCATCCGTATTTCGCTCAGCTCGAGGGGTTGCGCGTGTCGGCCCATTTTTTGATCCGGCGCGATGGCAGCGCGACGCAATTCGTGAGCACACACGATCGTGCCTGGCACGCCGGAGTGTCAACTTTTGGTGACCGGGAGCGATGTAACGATTTCTCAATCGGTATTGAGTTGGAGGGCGATGACCACACACCATTTTGCGATGTGCAATATGGAACGTTGGTTGCGCTCACAAAAGCGCTCGCGATCGCGCATCCACTGGCCCATGTGACGGGGCATGAATATATTGCTGCTGGCCGCAAAACTGACCCGGGGCCGCATTTTGACTGGGTCCGCTACCAATCCGAAATGACAACTCTGCTTGCGCGCAAGTTTTCTGACACGAAAAATGCATTTGCTCTGAGTTTCCAAGCGTAAAAATCGGTTGCAAGTTAATCAGGCGGGCACTAGAATTAGTGCCAGTGATCGTTAAATCCACTAGATCTAGTGTTTTCACTATTTCAACTGAACTGACCAGGTTAGACCAGCCCACACAATGGGCGAAGCGTTTTAAAGGGTTTTCGCCCGGATGAATGTGGGGCTTGGCCAGGGCCCATCAGCAGCAAATCTTTTCGGTGTGTCTGCGCAATGCAGCGTACGGCGCGTTAGCCGGTAAGTAGAAATCATGGCGCCGGCATCTGTCCGGCAAAGCAGAGACAACAGGGCAGCAATGCCCGCGGCATCACCTTTTGGGGAGGCGTAGTGCAGACCAGTCAGGAAATCTCATCTAAGTCCACAGGCAACATCAGTGGCGCACCCGCCGTCTCGGCGCTCGCACCTTCGTCTCCTGGTGCGACAGCGCCGTTGCACGATTACAAGGTCATCCGCCGTAATGGCGCGGTGGTGGGTTTTGAGCCATCCAAGATTTCCATCGCCATGACCAAGGCATTTTTGGCCGTGAATGGCGGTCAGGGTGCAGCGTCTGCGCGAGTGCGTGAGTTGGTCGAGCAGTCGACGATTGGGGTCGTGTCGACCCTGATGCGTCGTCAGCCAGCGGGCGGCACTTTCCATATCGAGGATGTGCAGGATCAGGTCGAGCTCGCACTCATGCGCTCGGGTGAGCATGATGTTGCGCGCGCCTACGTGCTTTATCGCGCCAAGCGCATGGAAGAGCGTGCACAGCAACAGGCGAGCAAGCCCTCGCCAGCGCGCGAGTCAACATTGTTGATCGTGGTCGACGGACAGCGCGTACCGCTCGATATGAACAAGCTCAAGGCCATGATCACCGCGGCCTGCATAGGACTGGAACAATTTGCGGATGCTGATGCGATCCTGCATGAGACAGTACGCAATCTTTATGACGGCGTGCCTGTTGAAGAGCTCTACAAATCGGCCATTTTGGCAGCGCGCGTGCTGATGGAAAAAGACCCGGCCTATAGCCAGGTCACGGCGCGTCTGTTGATGCACACGATTCGCAAAGAAGTGTTCGGTCAGGAAGTAGCCCAGGGCGACGCGGCCGCAGCTTACCTCGACTATTTCCCGAAATTCATCAAGAAAGGCATTGATGCTGATTTGCTCGATGCCAAGCTCGCGCAATTCGATCTGAAAATGCTTTCTGAGGCGCTGGTTGCCGATCGTGATCTGCAATTCGGTTACTTGGGTTTGCAGACTTTGTATGATCGCTACTTCCTGCACATTCAGGGCACTCGCATCGAAATGCCGCAGGCGTTCTACATGCGCGTTGCCATGGGTCTGGCGCTCAACGAAATCAATCGCGAGGCGCGCGCAATCGAGTTCTACCATTTGTTGTCGTCCTTCGATTTCATGAGCTCGACACCAACGTTGTTTAATTCCGGCACCTTGCGCTCGCAGCTCTCCTCCTGCTACCTGACCACGGTGTCGGATGATTTGGACGGCATTTACGAAGCCATCAAAGAAAATGCATTGCTGGCCAAGTATGCGGGTGGTCTGGGTAATGACTGGACTCCGGTGCGCGCGTTGGGTGCGCATATCAAAGGCACCAATGGCAAATCGCAGGGTGTTGTACCTTTCCTGAAAGTGGTGAATGACACCGCTGTTGCGGTCAATCAGGGCGGCAAACGCAAGGGC
>CAMBJI010000141.1 GCA_945867725.1 Bordetella parapertussis | reverse complement strand
TTGGCTGCAGAGTCCGGCTTTTCAGCGCCCGGTTGACCGGCAAAGGATTCGGCTTTGGATGCGGATGCGCTGGCTTTGGTTCTGGACACAGTGTTGGTTCCTTCAATGACAAAATGAGAGGCCGCCAACCACTGGTTGCAGCACACTGTTTAAGCATTCTAAAAAATTTGTCAGGTCCCTCATCCCTAGGTTTACCCTTGCGAACAAAGGCTGTCAGCAGGCGGTAAAGCCATTCAAAGGGAAACAAAAAAGTCCCGTAAGGTGTTGATTTTCAACACCTTACGGGACTTGCTATTTTGGTAGGCGCGATTGGACTCGAACCATCGCTCCCATGTCAAGGTTGGAATTAACAATTCAACGACCGCCAGATACATTTTGTGGATAAAACGGCCTTCGAGGGAAAAGCAAGGGTTTTTAGCAGTTTGTCGATTTGGCAACAGTGCCATACTGGATATTCGGTAATTGGAATTTTTGTCTTTTGATTAAAAATCTTTCATGAGAGGCTCGTCATTGAATATGACAGCATTAAACACTACAAGTAGCACCCGCCAGTTCGCCGGCTGCGTCGCATCAACCTGCCACTACGACCGGACGGCAGAACAATGTCTGATGCGCAGCTTGATTAAGGGACCGCAATGAGCGGATTTTTCGAGAAACTGGACGCGGGCGAAACATCCCTTGGCGTATGGTTGAAAGGCGGACCGAGCTGGGTCTCCACCATTGCACGTGCAGGGTTCGATTTTATTCGCCCAGACATGATGTTCTCGGCCATTGACTGGCGCGAGCTCGATCACATTAATCGTTCGGCGCAGGCCGCCGGCATTCCATGCTGGCTGCGTGTGGCGGCCAATCCCTGGCTGGCCGGTGAAGGCCAGTTACAGGTTACGGTAGACGTGGCACGCGCCTTCAGCCTAGGTGTTCCGCTGGTCGGCGCATCTATCGCATCGGCAGCCCAGGTCCGGGCCTGCGTGGCGGTATCTAAGGACTGGCACAGGTCCGGTACCGGCGAGTATCCCAACTCCGATTCGTCGTTCGCGGCCATGAACAAGAAGCCACCCAACACGGCAATCTTCGTGCCGCACGTTGAGGCCGGCACGGCCATCAAGGAAATCGACGAGATCCTCGACATCGAGGGCTTGCGCATCGTCATGCTGGCCATGACCGACTTGAGCGATGCCCTCGGTTATCCCTTCCAATATGACCACCCCGAAGTGTGGAAGGTGGTCGATCGCATCGTCGCCCGCGCCACCGAGCGCGGCGTGGTCGTGGCCGGTAATACCGGCTATGCATTCACCACGCCGCAGCAGATCGAAGGGCGCATAAAGCGTATGCACGATCACGGCATCCGCATCTGCCTGATGCAAGGCGCTGACAGCCTGTTTGAAAATCTCACTAAGGCGCTGTTGAAAGACGTGCGCGCAGGCCCCCTTGGCCAATGAATAATTAGAAACAGAATCCACGTCAGCCTTAGCTAAGATTAGCGTAGCTTGTTCTTACAAGTTTTGGCGACGCTGCCGGCATCAACCATCATCTAGGAGACCATCATGAAGTTCAAGCTCGCGCGATTGATCGGAGCGCTGTTGATCCTATCTGCGCAAACCGTATTTGCACAAAACTATCCGAGCAAACCAGTACGTGTCATCATTCCGGCTGGTGCAGGTGGAGCAGTCGACACGCTCGCCCGACTGGTCGCCGAAAAACTCAGTGTGGCGCTCGGCCAGCCCTTCCGGCCCGAGAACATGGCTGGCGCCGCCACCACCATCGGCTCAGAATTCACCGCCAACGCGCCGCCCGACGGGTACACCATGCTGGTCATGACGAACAGCCACGCCATCAACGGCGCGCTGCGCAAAAATCTCCGTTATGACCCGGAAAAATCATTCGCACCGGTGATACTTCTTGCCACCCTGCCCGACTTTTTGCTGGTGCATCCCAGTGTCAAAGCCAATACCGTGGTCGAATTGATCGACCTGGCCAAGAAAAATCCCGGCAAGCTCAATTTCTCCTCAGCTGGTACAGGTTCGGGTACCCACCTCGACGGTGAACTGTTCAACACTATGGCCAAGGTCGACCTAGTGCACGTGCCGTACAAGAGCGGCACAGCGGCCCTGACCGACCTGGTAGGCGGGCATGTGCAGATCATGTTCTCAAATCCAGTTGCTGCCGCGAGCCATCTTACGTACGGACGGCTGCGCGCGCTCGGCATCACCAGCGCGACACGCTTTTCCTTGTTCCCTAACGTGCCGACCATTGCCGAAGCCGGCGTTCCGGGTTACGAATCGAACACCTGGTATGGAGTGCTGCTGCCGGCCGCAACGCCGGTGGCCATCGTCAATACATTGAATCGCGAAATCCAGAAAATCCTTGACCAGCCCGACATCAAAAAGCGTATCCAGAACGACGGCGGCAATGTAGTCGGCGGTACGCCGCAGGAATTCAGCAGATACATGCAAGAAGACATCCTGCGCTGGAAAAAGCTGGTCGAGGTTAATCCGAAACTGCGTATCGACGAGTAAGAGGCTGGGCGGTGAAAAATTTCAAACGCCCGGTGCTAACCCTAATCGCCACCGGCGGCACAATCTCATCGCGCATCAACCCGGCTACCGGCCTGGCCGTGCCGGTCAATACCGGCGCTGAAATGCTTGCCGCCCTGCCTGACATAGGCTCAATCGCCGATGTACGGATCGATGAATTCGGCACCATCTCGTCTCCGCACATTACGCCGGCCCAATGGGTGCAGTTGCACGGGCATGTAGCAAATGCGCTGGCCGATCCAGAGGTAGACGGTGTGGTCATCACCCACGGAACCGGCACGATGGAAGAAACCGCTTGGTTTCTTGACTTAAGCTTGAACAGCGACAAGCCTGTAGTGCTGACAGGCGCGCAACGCAACGCCTCCGAATTCGATACTGACGGCCCACGCAACCTGATCAACGCGGTGCGCATCGCCGCCAGCCCGAAAACCCGCGGCATGGGCGTAATGCTGGCGATGAACCAGCACATCAACGCCGCGCGCGAGGTCATGAAAACCCATTCCACCGATGTTCAGACCTTCAACTCCGGCGAGTGGGGTTATCTGGGTAATGTGCTGGGCGATGAAGTGATCATGCACCGCGCGCCGCTGCGCCGCCTGCATATTCCTCTGGTAAAGCAAACCATGCCCGAAGTTGAAATTGTATCGATGTACCCCGGCGCGACGGCGCGTCTACTTTACGCAGCCTCCGAAACCGCGCCAGGCGTGGTTATCCAGGCCATCGGTACAGGCCATGTCAACCCAGCGATGTATGAAGCAATAAAGGTGCTGCTCAAGCGAGGCACCAAGATCGTCTCCGCCAGCCGTATTATGCGGGGCGGTACACGTGCCCATTACGGTATGGACGGCTCATCCCGTCGCCTGAGCGACGAAGGTGTAGCGCTGGCTTCCGACCTATCGGTATGGAAGGCACGCGTGCTCTTGATGCTAGCCTTACAGACGCCCCGCAGCAACGCCGAAATCCAGGAACTATTCAACGCTTAAGCCTAGCCTATTTACAGAGGTAAACATGTACGAAGACGACAAGGAATGCAGGCTATTAACCACGACAAGTTGCCTGGGTTACGGTTTTCCGGAGGACTCGCTCAAACGCGGACTGGCTCGCAAGCCGCACTACATCGGCGTGGACGGCGGCAGCACCGACCCCGGTCCGCACTACCTGGGTTCGGGTGAAGTACTGAATTCAGTGCAGGCGATGAAACGCGACCTACGCCTAATGATCCTGGGTGCGGTGAGCAGTAAGATTCCAATGATGATCGGCAGTTGTGGTGGCTCGGGAGCAGAGCCGCAGTTGCAGGTGGTAGCTCAGTTGGCACGCGACATCGCGCGAGAGGAAGGTGTGAGTTTTCGCATGGCGCTAATCCATTCGGATCAGAACCTCAGCGAGGTGTCATCTTGGCTCGATTCTGGTCTCATCACGGCATTGACCAATGTGCCGCCGTTGACCCACGAAGGCATCAAGAAATCCTCGCGTATTGTTGGAATGATGGGCGCAGAGCCTTTCATGCGTGCCCTCGATGGCGGCGCCCAAGTGATCCTCGCTGGTAGGGCAAGCGATGCCGCGCAGTGGGCCGCATGCGGCATGATGCGCGGCATGCCACCGGCGCCATCGTGGTACTCAGGCAAGATGCTCGAATGCGGCACGTCGACCGCGCTGCCAAAGGGTCACGACTGCCTTTATGCGGCGGTACGCGCCGATCACGTCGAGGTTGAGCCGCCCAATCCGGCGCGACGCTGCATTCCGTTCTCCGTCGCCACGCACGCGCTTCACGAAAATGCCAGCCCGACCATCCACCTCGAACCGGGCGGTACTTTGGATGCCACCGATTGCGAATTCACCGCACTTTCGGACCGCGCCGTCAAGGTTAGTGGCATGCGCTGGAGCGAACGTCCCTACGATATCAAACTTGAAGGCGCTGCGCTGGTTGGCTACCGCGCCATCACCATCTGCGGTACGCGCGATCCGGTACTGATTTCGCAAATCGACAGCTACCTAGCCACCACACGTCAGGACATCATCCAGCGCGCCATCAACTTCGGCGTGCTGCCCGATCAATACCAGATGGTTTTTCACGTCTACGGCAAGGACGGGGTGATGGGTGCGGCCGAACCGCTCAAGCAAGTGGTGTCTCACGAACTCGGCATCATCGTCGAGGTGGTCGCGCAAAGCCAAGAAACGGCCAACTCGGTATTGTCGATCGCACGTGTGGTGATCCCCAAGGTCGACTTCGTCGGCCGGTTGTGCAAGAGCGGCAACATGGCCTTTCCGTTTTCGCCATCGGATATACCGGTTGGTCCGACCTACCGATTCTCGGCCTTTCACGTGGTGCGTACCGAAGATCCTAACTCCATGTTCCCGATCGAATTCGAGGATGTTAAATCATGACTACGATACTAAAACTCGCCAAGGTCTGCAAAAGCAAAAATGCCGGGCCGTATGAAGTGACACTTGACATCATCTTCGAAACGCGTGAAATCTTCGACAAGGTATTGGCCAGCGGCGTACTCAAGCCCGAGCTGTTCGCCCGGCTTTATAACGTCAAGCCGGAGGACGTGCTGTTCACGCCCTACCCACCGGCATTGGCATTCAAGGCCACTATCCCGCGTCACATTTCGTCGGGCGACGTCGGCGACACCGACGTCTACGGCGCTCAGCAGCACGCGCCATTGTTGAGCGTCGACATTCCAATGGACTAGCCCGCAGAACTATCCGTGCAAGTTACACATTTCGAGACAAAGACTCGCAGACATGACAGACCAGCGCAACACATTTGAAATAGGCGTTGACATCGGCGGCACCTTTACCGACATCGTTGCCTTCGGCGGGCCGGCACAAGCCCTATTCACCGCCAAGGTACTGACCGACTACCAGGACCTGGCGCGCGGTGTGATTACAGGGGTCGATCAAATTTTGTCAGGCCATGGCATCGCTCCCGCGCAAGTGACACGTGTGGTGCATGGCACGACACTGGTGACCAACAGCTTAATTGAACGGCGGGGAGCCAAGACTGCGCTATTGGTCACAGAAGGATTCGGTGACGTGCTCGAATTCGGCCGCGAAAGCCGCTTCGACATTTACGACATTAATATCGAAATTACGCCGCCCTTAGTGCCACGTGAGCTGGTGTTCGAAGTGCCCGAGCGACTCGACTGGCGCGGTAATATCGTCAGCGTACTCAAGGAAGAAACTCTGCAATCCATCGCGCAGAAACTGCAGCGCGAGCAAGTTATAAGTGTAGCCGTCTGTCTTTTACATTCCTACGCCAACGCCGTGCAC
>CAMBJI010000140.1 GCA_945867725.1 Bordetella parapertussis | reverse complement strand
TGGCAATACCTACCTTTATTTTCCGCTCTCAATGTCATTTGCGGATGATCGGGTGGTCATGCATTTGAATACGGGATGGTTGCATGACAAGTCACTTTCTCGAGAGCGTCTGACCTGGGGAATCGGCAGCGAGATCAATGCCACCCACCGGCTAACACTGGTGGCAGAAAGCTTTGGGGATAAGCTCGCCAATCCTTATTGGCAGACCGGCGTGCGCTACGCCATTATTCCGAATTTATTTCAGGTGGATGCGACGGTTGGAAGACAAACCGGTGCCAGTGACGCGAATCGCTGGTTTTCTTTCGGTCTGCGTTTCACGCCGGCGAGTTTGTTCTGATGTGCGGGTAGATTTGCGTGCGCTGATGTTGATTTCACGCGGATGCGCAAACTATCTTTTCAGTGAGGCGTGATCAGAAGCTGCTTTTCACTGACGCGCATTTTCCCCGGTACAGCGTATGCGCGCGCCGGCCTTTTTCGAGTGCGGTGATGATGATTTCGCCTGTGCCGCGATTGAGCATGAAGTCGATGTATTCAATGTAATCATCGACCATCATTTGTTTGAAGGCGATTGCCCCTTTGATAGAAGATTCATTAATTTTCGTTGCAAAGTTGGCGCGACCTATCATTGTCAGAACGAAGCTGGTCATGCGCGTGGCTTCGTTGACCTCAACCGACAGCGTGTCAAAGTCGCTCGGGTCTGGGTTGATGGGTACCCAACTGCCCAAATAGATAGGCATCCAGCCCCGGCAAGCAAAACGCAGCGTGTCTGTGCCAGCGGCAGTCGACGCCGTCGACACACCCCAAAGCAGCGCAGC
The DNA here is from genome assembly GCA_945867725.1 of Bordetella parapertussis. Taxonomy (GTDB): domain Bacteria; phylum Pseudomonadota; class Gammaproteobacteria; order Burkholderiales; family Burkholderiaceae_D; genus Pernthalerella. The sequence continues at coordinate 5,060 of CAMBJI010000140.1, read as the reverse complement.
GATCATCGTGCAGCGAATCACAAAAATTTTCAGCATGGTTTATCTCGCCAATGCAACCGATTTAACCTGTACCCAGATTGCGTCACCCGGTTTCAACGCGAGCTCGGCGACGGAGCGGGCGGTAATACGCGCTAGCAGGGGCGTTTCTCCGATCAGCACACGAACAATCACACTACCAGGCGCATCATCATCGACACAGCGGTCGATGCGCCCCGCGAGTATATTCTGAATGCTGCTCTGGAGCGGCTTTTCGCGCGCGATGCTCACGTCGCGCGCCAGAATGTGAAGACGCGCCGTATCCTGCAAAGCCAAACCCTGATCACGCGTCCAAAAGGCACCATCAGCAAAATCCAGCCGCGCCAGATGCCATTGTTTATCGATCTCACTGACACGTGCATCAATGATCACGCCTCGGTCATCACCAAGACGCAAGGGCAGATCCACGCGCGACAAGGTGTCGTGAAGCGAGCCGCTGGCCGTGACCTTGCCGTGTTCGAGCATCACGATGTGTTGCGCAAGTCTTGCCACTTCATCCGGAGCATGCGTCACGTAGATAATCGGTATGTCGAGCGTCTTCTGCATGCGTTCCAGGTAGGGCAGGATTTCCTGTTTGCGTTGCATATCCAGCGCCGCCAGCGGCTCATCCATTAGCAGCAGTCGGGGATTCACTGCAAGTGCACGTGCGATGGCCACGCGCTGTCTTTCTCCGCCAGAGAGCGCATCGGGTTTGCGCGATAGCAGTGCTTCGATACCGAGAAGCTCGATTACCTGTGATAAATCGAATGCGTTTGCTTGTGATGTACGCTGTCTGCCATATTGCAGGTTGCCCATTACGCTCAGGTGAGGGAACAGACTGGATTCTTGAAATACATAAGCCAGCGGCCGACGATGTGTCGGCACCCAAATACCGTCGTCCTGCCAGAGGTCGCCATTCACTTGCAGGAAGCCTTTGGGTGGACGCTCAAGCCCGGCGATACTGCGTAGGAGGGTGGTCTTGCCGCAGCCAGAAGGACCGAATAAGGCGGTCACGCCTCTACCCGGAAGTGAGAGGTCGACATCCAGTGAAAAGCCCGTCCAGTCGATTTTGAAGCGAGCCTGAATGCTGTTCAACTCAGACTCCCTTGCGTGTGACAGGTCGCCAGATCTGCACCAGCAGCAAGACGATGAAAGAGAAGGCCACCATGATCGCTGCCAGCCCATGCGCCTGTGGGTATTGCATGGCTTCGACATAGTCGTAAATCTGTACTGAGGCTACGCGGGTTTCGCCGGCGAGATTACCGCCAATCATGAGGACGACACCGAACTCGCCCACCGTGTGCGCGAAGGTCATCACACAAGCGGTTAGGAATCCCGGCAGCGCCATCGGTACCGCGACGGTAAAAAAAGCATCCAGCGGCGAGGCGCGTAAGGTGGCTGCCACTTCCAGCGGTCGGCGGCCCATTGCTTCGAACGCGTTCTGCAGCGGCTGCACCATGAATGGCAAGGAGTAAAAAACGGAAGCAATCACTAATCCGGGAAACGTGAAGGGCAGTTGTCCCAGACCGAGCGAGTGGGTGATCCGGCCAACGGGGCCTTCCGGTCCCATCGCGATCAGCAAATAAAACCCGAGCACCGTCGGCGGAAGTACCAGAGGCAGCGCGACTACCGCAGCAATCGGGGCTTTCCATGCGCTATTGGTACGCGAGAGCCACCACGCGATCGGTGTGCCCGTGATTAGCAGTATCAAGGTCACGATGGCCGACAGTTGTACCGTCAGCCAGATCGCTTGCCAGACTTCCGGTTCAGGTGTCCACATGAGCGTTTGTCATAGTTAGAATTGGTAACCGTGTGATGCGATGATTTTTTTCGCCTTGTCCGATTTCAGGAAATTCAGCAAGGCACTCGCTGCTGCCGAGTCTTTGCCGGGATTTAACAGCACGGCGTCTTGTCTGAGTTGTTCGTGCATGTTTTCAGGGACGATCCAGACCGAGCCTGATTTTAATTTTCCGTTTTCGGTGATCTGCGAGAGTGCCACAAATCCTAGTTGCGCGTTACCGGTGGAGACGAACTGAAAAGTTTGCGTGATGCTCTCGCCCTGCACCACACGTGGCTCGATGCTGGTGAGTACACTGAGCTTTTGCATGACTTGTACGGCAGCGCGACCATAAGGTGCGACACGTGCGTTGGCAATCGCCAGAAAACGAAACTTATCGGTTTTGAGTACCTGTCCGCCCTCATCGACCAAATCAGGTTTGGGTGACCACAGCGCTAATCGTCCGATCGCATAAGTGAATCGAGTACCCGTAATCGCCTTGCCTTCGGTGATCAATTTTTCGGGCGTCTCGTCGTCGGCAGACAGCAATACCTCGAAGGGCGCACCCTGACTGATTTGCGCGTAAAGCTTGCCGGTGGATCCTTGTGTGATGGCCAGCTTGTGTCCGGTATCTTGTTCAAACACTGTGCCGATTTCTTTCAGTGTTTGTGCGAAATTGGCGGCCACGGCCACCTTGACTTCCGCTGCTTGCGTCGCGACTGAGACGAACAGCGCTAGTACAAAAGTAGTCTGTTTTAACAGTTTAGGTGTCATATCTGATTATCTCCCGTCAGAATTTGAACAAAGCGCCGACGCTGATGCCAGCCTGGTCTTTGGTGCCGGCCGCCAGAGTATCTTTGTTGTTGGTATCCGGGCGCCATGCATCGTAAATTGAAAATGCTGATGTCGCATTTTGTTTGCGTGATGCGGCCGCATAATCGACGAAAAAATCCCATTCTTTGTAAGGTGACCAGGTCAGTCCCGTGCCCAGCATCGTTACATCATTTTTTCCGTTCACAGATGTTTTATCTTTTACCTGATACCAGCCGAGATTGGCACTGACTGTCGGCATAAATCGATATACGGCACCGGCAAAGAGCGTATCTACATCAGCTTTACCCCCAGGCGTCGTCGTGCTGAGCGTGGCCGATGGATTGTAAGGATTTCGTGTGACCACATACCCGGCATTGATGGTTAGATTTTGAAAGGTATATTTTGCGGCAATAAAGTCAACGCGATTGTTGACCTCATTGCTGCTCAAGCGAGCGTCGACATGGTTGTAGCCCACTTCAAAATTGCCATTCTTGTAGCGGCCACCCATGTAATAGCTTTTTCCGTAATTTTCATCGCCAGGTACCCCCCCAAACGAGACTGCTCCATCGACATTGAAGCCGTTAACAACCGGTGAGATGTAACGGATCAGTTTGTCTGCGCGATTGATGCCACTGGCGCTGTGAAATCCGGCGTAGCGACCAATGGCCTTGAGTCCGCCAAAGTTCCAGTTTTGCCGCGCATCGAAAGTGGCGCTGAGATCCGTTTGCAGATTCGGTCCACGACCGGCAATCAGGGTGCCATAGGGGTTAGAGATCAAACGGAAATTAGCTTCGCGATCAAAAATCGGGCTACTTCCCGTGCCGCTGGCACCGGCATCTTTACCCATCGCACCCGTACGGGTTGAGACGTTCGACTCGAGCGTCACCAACGCAATCGTTTCGGCATCAAGTTCGCGCGACACTTTGACCCCCACGCGATTATTTCCCCTGGGCTGATCGCTCATGCCAGAGGCATCAATTGAACTGCTTTTCATGTTCGATGCCGAGTAATAACCGGCCGACACTTGCCCGTAAAACTGGGTTTTGAATTTTTTTTCTTCTTCCGCTTTTTTTTCAATGGACGCTGTCGCACGGCGAATATCCTGCGCCTCGTGAAACTGTTTTAACTCTTCGATGTCCTGAGCTTTCTTGATTTTAGAGTTGTATTCGTCTTGGGTAATGATGCCTTTTTCCAGCAGCAGCTCCAGCAATACCTTCACATCTTCGCCTGCAATGGATGGGGCCGAGGCGACATTCAGTCCCATCGCCAGCACGATGGCGAGGCAGCTTAGGGGCGGTGATTGTGTTTTCAGGAGGTGCCCATTCATTTTATTTTTAATTTGATATTTAAAATCTCACTAAATCCGGGTAAATGCCTTGATTTTTCTAGTGGCAATCAAAATATACCTAGTTATATTTTGATGCGAAATTTACCCGGCTTTATCTTGGGTGTCAACCGGGCTATCATTCGGGCTTCGATACCCTCGGGCGGATCATGGGCAAAGACCGATTCAATTTGCATGCTGAACTGACGGTTCGGGTGGGTGATGAGATGTTCGCCAACGCCAGACGCATTGAATTGCTGCGCCAGATCGATCAGCTCGGCAATCTGACGCAGGCGGCGAAGCAGGTCGGCTACAGCTACAAGGGCGCGTGGGATGCCATTGATGACATGGCGCGGCTGTCCGGCGGTACCCTGATCGAGCGTCATGCCGGCGGCAAGGGCGGTGGTGGTACCCATCTGACCGAGCGCGGTCAGCAAGTCCTGCGTAATTTTTCACTGATACAGGCCGAGCATGCGCGTTTCATCGCGCGCCTGGATGTGCTGGCGAACGGGCTGTCGAATGACTATGCGATGGAAAATGAAATTGCGATGCGAACCAGTGCGCGCAATCAGTTTGCAGGCATTCTGGTTTCCATCACGCCGGGTGCGGTGAATGATGAGCTGGGCATTATGGTCAATGCCAGTCAGACGCTGATTGCGTCCATCACGCATGAAAGTTGTCGGGAGCTACAGCTTGCCGTGGGTGCAAAAGTCTTTGCGTTGATTAAGGCATCAGCGGTGATATTGCACTTACCAAATGAAAGCGATCCTGCACACGCTAAAAATGCCTTGCTAGGTACCGTACACATGATCACTCAAGGCGAGCATCAATCGGAGTTGGCGGTCTTGCTGGAGAGCGGGCTGACGCTGGTGACCACGATGAGTCGTCACGATATCGATGAGAAGGGCCTGAAAGTAGATTCGGCCGTGCTTGCTGTGATTGACCCGTCAAATGTCATTATTGGTATCGCTGCTTGAGCGTCTAATAAGCAGATGCTAATTCTCGCGAGCGCGAGGATTGAGGGCGGCAATTCAAACAACAAAAGACGCTGGATCCCAGCTTGTAATGAATGCAGGTAAGTTAAGGGTTTAAGCTGATTGTTTGCAACGAAAGCCACTGGATCCCGGCGTG
>CAMBJI010000139.1 GCA_945867725.1 Bordetella parapertussis | reverse complement strand
GAAGCCCTGCGTCGGCGCGGGCGTCTGATACAAGGTCAGGTCGCGGTATTGTCCAACTAGCGGTTCACCCCAGCGGGCTTCTTGTGCGTGCAAGTCGTCTTCGGTAAAAAATCCACCGTGTTGCTGTACATAGCCAGCCAGCGCTTTAGCGACAGCACCTTCGTAAAAACCGGCGCGGCCTTCGCGTCCAATAGACTCCAGTGTTCGGGCAAGACCCGCGTTGCGTATCAGCGCTCCCGTTTTAGGTACACCGTTTGAAAGAAAGATGGCAGCGGCATCGGGTTGCGCACGTAATTCGGCTTCGGTGCGTGCAATCCAGCCCGCCAGACGGCCAGTGACTGGAAAACCATCACGCGCATAGGCAATCGCTTGCTGCAGGTTGCGGGAGAGGGATAAACGTCCCCAATTCGCGTGCGCCTTGCACCAGCTGTCAACGGATCCGGGTGTAGTGAGGCTCGCGGGCAGAATGCCGCGGAACGGAATTTCTTTCAGGTTGCGCGAATTAAAAAAATCAATGCTGGCGGTTTTCGCGGCGCGACCACCGCCATTCAGATAGTGAACCTTCCCCGTTTTGGCATCATGGATCAGCCAGAAGGCATCGCCGCCGATACCAGTCATGTGCGGATAAATGACGGCCAGCGCAGCACTGGTAGCGATCGCCGCATCCACCGCTGAACCACCGGCTCTCAGAACATCGACACCGGCGGCTGATGCTAGTGCGTGTGGGCAGGTGACCATGCCCCTCGGGGCTAACGTCGAGGGACGTCCTGTCGTAATTTCCAATCCGTTCTCTTTTATCGTGTTATTTCCTGCGGTGCTATTTGTGTGAAGCTTCCATCAGCACAAATTCGCCTTCTTCCCACATTCCTGACAGGGGTACGCGACCATTGGCGAAGGTTTTTTTGCCCTTGCCATGGAAGCGCCAGTCTTTGAATTCGCCCACATACTGATCGCCGTTCTTGTACGTATAGGTCACTGTCGCGGGCAGCTGATCTTCACGGAATTCACCGATGAATTTGCCGCCGGTGGCGTAGGTATAGATACCTTGTCCGTGGCGTTTTCCATCGACGAATTCGCCGACGTATTCATCACCGTTGGCATAGCGTAGCGTGCCTTGTCCTTCGATACGGTTTTTGCTGAAGCTGCCAGTGTAGCGATTGCCATTTGCAAATCGCAGCGTACCCTGACCATTGAATTCATCATTGCGGAATTCGCCGACAAACAAGTCACCATTGCGGAAGTAATAGCTACCCTGACCGGTACGCTTGCCATCGCGGAATTCGCCAACGTACTTGTCACCATTCAGATAGTAGGTGCTGTGGCAGCCAGACAGTGCAATCAGCAGGCCTGCGGCCAGAGAGAGGATTCGGAGCATAGAGGTGTTCATGGCAACTCGGGACAAATTAAGATTTAAGAAGCATCGACATCTGCCATCAAAACTTTAGCGACGCTCCAGCTTGCTGTGGCGGTCATTTCCCGCGCCACCTCAAGTTGACAGTGCACGCTGCAAGGCATTCAGACTGCGATCTAGCGCGAGATCAGCCGAGGTCTGATGGTAATGCTCGCCGCCGGGGCGGGCAAACGCATGGTCTGCATCCGGATAGAGCCAAACCTCAACCTTGTCGCGATGCGCCAGTCCTTGACGTATCTTTTCCTGCGCTGCCTCATCGCAGTATTTATCGAGTTGCGCGATATGCAATACCAGCGGGCAGTGCAAATGACTGGCCTCGGCGAGCGCATCTTCAATCCCCACACCGTAATAGCCGATGGCGACATCAGCATCGGTACGGCAGGCGGATAGATAAGCCAGCTTGCCGCCGAGGCAGAAACCCATCACACCGACATTCGTACTGACGAAGGCCTGCTCCCGTAGGGTGGTGATGGCAGACTGAATATCTTCCACGCCCGTATCCACATTGAATCGCTGAAAATAAGTAAACGCTTTTTGCCAGTCTTCCGGTGTGTAGCCCAGTTCTATGTTCGGCTCCATTCGCCAGAAGAGGTCAGGCACCAGCACCACATAGCCCCGCGCTGCGAATGCATCGGCGATCTCGCGCATGGGCTGATTGACGCCAAAAATTTCTTGCGCAATTACGAGACCCGGTCCACGGCCGCTGGGCGGTAAAGCGAGATAGCCACTGAAGCTACCGCTGCCATCGGCAGCGTCGATCATGAGTGTGTTGGATCTTGGTGGGCGTGCTTGTTTTCTTTTCATCGTGAGTTCCCCGTGGCGGCAATGTAATGTTATGGCTTACGCGAATTGATTGATCGCTTACTTTGACTTTTGTTGAGTGCACGCATACTGCATGACCTTCTCAAGTGCGGTATCGACGGCGGGTCGAACCCATGGCGTCTGGCGGTTCCAGGATTCGACGGAGCCTTTACCCATTAATCCCGAATAAAAAGCGCCACCCACCGCGCGTATCAGTTGTTGACTGCAATCGACTTCGCAAACCATGCTGTCGGATGCATGACCGCGTGCTGTCGCCTGGCCGTAATTACGTAATGTGTAAATGGTGGGCCAATTGCCTCTGGTACTGATATCGGGATCAACAAAAAAAGTCTCACCAGCGGCAGTCGTGATCGGATCGGGTACCGGTAGCATGACCCAGTCACCTGCAAAAACCGGCGCGCTGGCGATGAGTATTGAGAGGATGAAGGAGCGCATCATTATTTTTTCCCGCACAAGAAATACATCACTGCTGATTCGGGTGTTTCAGCCGCGGGGACTTCCCATGGTGTAGGTTGATATTCCGAGGTGGTGCTGCCGCGGGCCATCGAATCTTTGTAATAGACAGCGCTGCGTTTTCTGAGTGTGCCGTCATAACAATTGGACTCGAAAAGTAATCGTGCGGATTGATCCTCATATTCATCCGGCTTGCCGTAATCAAGCAATCCCCATACTCGAGGACGAGTACCACGAACAACCGTCAAGGGATCGATATAAAGGCTGATTTCGTTTTGCTTGTGCAGAAGGTTCCAGTCGGCACGAGCTGGCAACACACAGAGCAGCAGTAGGGGAAACAGAATTTTTTTCACGGGCGTGGTGAGAGCTGAACAGTGACTCGCGTCAGTGTACTCCAAGCCCCGTGAGCACTGCGAATGATGTTATTTAGGTAAGGAGTGGCGGATAAGTCTGCCGATTTGGCAAGCCAGCGCCACTGTGCGACGCCGGGCCAAGAAAACTCAAGGACTTGGTATATTTTTAGTCATTAAAGTTTTTGATTTTGTTGACGCGGTGATTCTTGGCCTACTTATTTTTTATCGGTTTTCATGCCGATGCCGATGTACACCGACTTACTCAGCGAATTGACACCAATGTTGATACCCCAGCTGTCGAAGCCGAGAATGAAACCGCCGTTCAGGTTCACGCCGTTTTTTGTATACGAGTCTAGGTCGTACCAGCTTTCGCCATACTTTGCTACACCCTCCAGCGTACCGTAGCCGATACCAACATAGGAGTGAATGGTTTTGTAAAACGGGACTAGGCTGCCGGGGCCCACGGCGGCGAAGGTTGCACCGACATTCGCGATATAGGGAACCCGCGCGCGATCCGTGTAGGAGCTATATGAGTAGCCGTATGCACTGTAGCCGTCAGGTGGCAAGCCGAGCGTGCCGCTGAGGTAATAACCCGTGCCTTGATCTTTCAGTTGGTAGATGCCGATGCCGATACCATCTGTCGTGTCGCCTTGTTTTACCTGGTAGTTGAGGTCCGCAAATGTGGATTCAGCGTGCGCAAAGCCGCCGAAAATCAGCAGGGCCAATGAAGCAGTAAGGGTCGTTTTACTCATGGAGCTCTCTGGCTTTAATTTTCAAAACAAAATGTCAGGACGCGATCACGCCCACTTGGCCCCGTTCAAGGGTCTGGCGATTAGCTTCGTCCGGATCAAACAGACGCACCAGCGAGTTCAGCAGCCGGGAAGCTTTTTCGCTATTGTCTGTCGAGTAGTTACAGACATAAACATCGAGCGTGACTGATTGTAATTCTGGCCATGTGTGCAAGGCGAGGTGTGATTCAGCGAGCAGCACGGTGCCTGTGATGCCACCGGTCTCTTCTTGATCCGCTCCTGGAAATGCATGAAAAACTTCGTTGACCGCAGTTAATCCACTCGCTTTGACGAGTTTCAGGCAGGTCGCCCGCAAACTGTCGACATTCGTCATCAGGCCAAGATTTTTTTTGCAGCCTGACAGGTCAGCGGTCAGATGAAGTCCTTGCATTCAATACTCCTTGTTGTTGCGTCAATCGAAAACGTCTGCCCTGCGATGCGGCAGGAATTGTTTCGGTTTTTCCTAGCCCTGCTTTTTCGGTCGCCCGGTTTTAATCGGTTCAAGCTTTGCTTGCGCAGATTTCAGCTTCTCTGGTTCCATGTCGCTGATCAGCGCGATGCCAATCCGCAGAAGCTCGCTTTTTTTGATCTGAAATCCCGCCTTCAGGCAGGCATTTTTGACCTTTGAGATCTTCGCGTATTCCTTCGTCGGCATCGTGAAGCTGTCACGCACCACCTTGTCGTTGGCGGATTTACTGGCTTTGGGTCCCAGCTTGGTCTGCAAGGTCGACATTCGTGGGCTCCTCTTGATGCTGGCATCCGTTGTGGCGGGTTTCGCGCCCATGATTGCTCAATGAAATTTGCGAAGGGGGAAACAATATAAATGATTTATCTACTTTTCAAGCCTTATTTGCTGAAATTTGAGCATATCTCATGCTGAAATGTCGATCCGGCTCAAAAAATTTTCAAACGAATAACTTATTGATGCAGATGGCCGATGTTTTCAGACATTTCATTTAAGATTGTTAATATTTGTCGATACAGTCCATGATGTAGATTAAATTCTGAATGCACTCACCATTTTATTTTTATTTTGTTAACGACGTGTGGTCGCAATCGGACTTTTAGTGAAATCCGTATTGAATGCGATTTGCAGACGGCAAATACTTGACCTGAGTCAATGAAAAAGCCTCTTCGAGCTTTGGATGGGTGCAGGCAGAAGCCCTGTGTAGAAAATCTTGAAAAACAGCGTCAGCTTGACGCGCCAAACGCATGCGTAAACTGATATTTTTCCTGTCGCTGCTCGCTGCCACATGTGCTTACGCGCAGGATAATCCATGCAGTCAGTCACAGACTGTCGAGGCAAGAACGGCCTGCCTTGAGAATCTGATGAAGCAGCAATCCCATTGCTTCTCCATTCAAGATGCTGATTCAAAAAATCTCTGCTTGGCGAAGGTCAAACAACAGAAAAGTTACTGCTTCAGTATTCGATCACCTGATATCAAGACCATCTGCTTTGACGCATTTAAGTAACGTGACACATTATCCCGGCGCTTTAGTCAGAGCCGTTTGAGCGGCTTTTTTTATTGACGTGCGCCCTTACGCGCAGGCCGGCTAAAATACGTCGCGAGCCCCCCACGGCCACCGGCAGATCGTTTGCCACAGGCGTCGATCCTGATCGCGTTTCTGAAAACAACAACACCAAATTAACAGGAAAATCTCATGACCATCGTAAGCCAGCGTGCACAAAGCCTTGGCACCGAAAATGCCTTTATCGTTCTGGCCGAAGTCAACCGCTTGATACGAGAAGGGCGCGATATTCTTTCGTTTTGCATTGGTCAACCTGATTTTCATACGCCGCAGCATATTCAAGATGCCGCCGTCAGTGCGATTCGGGAAGGCAAGCATGGTTACACCCCCTCAGCGGGTATCGCTGAGTTGCGTGAGGCCGTGGCGAAGGAACTTAGTCGTACCCGTGGCGTTGAGGTTTTGGCTGATGATGTGGTGATCGGTGCCGGTGCCAAGCCTTTCATTGGCTACACCATTGCGTCTGTTACTGATTTTGGTGCGGGCGACGAGGTGATTTATCCGGTGCCGGGTTTTCCGATTTACGAATCGCAGATCAAGGCTA
>CAMBJI010000138.1 GCA_945867725.1 Bordetella parapertussis | reverse complement strand
TGTACTTGCGCGCGATTTTGGCAGCAACGACTTTGAGCGGATCTTCAACATCCTTTTGCTCATCCAGCTCTCTATGAACGCCGCGCATGAACTCATGAAAATGCAACCGGGTCTTGCGGACGATGGGAACCACCTTGAAGAAGCTATCCATCAGGAAAGATTTTCCCCGGCCGACACCACCCCAAAGGTATATCCCACGCGGCACATCAGGCCGATTGACCAAGCGCTTGAGCCGCGAAGAGCGTTGATCCCGAAAACCGACCCATTCGTCATAAGCCTGCTGCAAGCGATCAACCGCTAACAGTTGCGATGGGTCAGATTGATAACCACGCTCTGCGAGCACGTGATCATAGTATCGGCGAACATCCATCACTGCAGCGGCGCCATATCAACGGTGACTTGCGATGGATAGTCGCTGCGCGTACCCGTCAGCGGGAATCCGAAGCCCAGCGACAATCCAACACCGCTGTAGCCTCCGAAACCACCGCCGACACCCACACCGACTCGCGTGCCGCCGGCGTTCAGCCCACGACCGCTAGGGCTGCGATGGATGACCTCAGAGGTCCGGTAGCCCGCCTTATTGCAAACAACGCGCAGATCACCATTGGGATCGCCGACCGTGGCATGAGCAGGCGTCTGCACTGTCCAGCTGCCAGCATCGGTGGTGACTACGCAGTCTGCACCCGTGAGCGGTTTCTCCTGCGACGTGGTCAGGATTTCTACGCGGCCATCAAACGGTGGCGTCGTGGCACAACCCGACAGCGCCGACAAAACTAGAAACATCACGCTCCACCACGTCAAAGAACCGGGATTAAGTCGCATGATCATCTGTCCTTTGCGGCACCCGGCGATCAGAAATTCAGTGAGCGCTTGTCGACGGCCAGTGCCGCCTCCTTGGTAGCTTCGGACAATGAAGGGTGTGCATGGCAGATGCGTGCAATGTCTTCTGCAGAAGCACGAAATTCCATCGCTACGACTGCCTCAGCGATCAGCTCGGAGGCCATCGGCCCGACGATATGCACGCCCAGTATTTCATCAGTGCGCGCATCTGCCAAAAACTTCACCATGCCAGAGGTATCACCCAGCGCCCGTGCCCGCCCATTGGCCATGAACGGGAATGTACCCGCGTTATAAGCGACACCATCCGCTTTGAGTTGCTCCTCGGTCTTGCCCACCCAGGCAATCTCGGGCGATGTATAAATCACCCAAGGAATCGTATTAAAGTTTACGTGCCCATGCTTGCCCGCAATGCGCTCGGCGACAGCAACGCCCTCTTCTTCAGCCTTGTGCGCCAACATGGGTCCGCGCACGACATCACCCACGGCCCAGACATTGGGCAGATTGCTGCGGCAGTGATCATCGACCGCGATGAAACCACGCTCATCAAGCGCCAGACCCACCGCTTCCGGCTGGAGTCCAATGGTATTGGGCACGCGACCGATCGAAACAATCAAGCGATCGAATTGTGCCTTGTGATCCTTGCCAGCGGCATCGGTGTAATGAACGCTGACCTCCTTGCCGGTCTTGATTTCACCGATTTTTACACCGAGTTCAACGGTCAGCCCCTGTTTCGCAAACAGCTTTTGTGCTTCGGCTGCAATTTGCTGATCTACCGCACCGAGGAAAGTCGGTAATGCCTCAAGTATCGTTACCTCAGCGCCCAGGCGGCGCCAGACACTACCCATCTCGAGACCAATCACACCAGCGCCAATGACGCCCAGCTTTTTAGGTACGGCATCGATTGCCAGCGCACCCGTATTCGAGAGAATGAGTTTTTCATCAAACGGAACCCCAGGAAATGCACGTGGATTCGAGCCTGTCGCCAGAATGATGTGCTTGCCCTTGACTGTCTCGGTAGTTTTTCCCGTGACCGAAATTTCATAGCCATCGGCATCTGCTTTAACGAACGCGCCACGACCATGAAAAAAAGTAACTTTATTTTTCTTGAACAAATAAAGGATGCCGTCATTGTTTTGTTTGACGACCGTATCTTTGCGACCCAGCATTTGCGCCAGATTGAGCTTGAGGCCTTTGACTTCGATACCGTGCTCGGCAAAGCTATGACCCGCATGCTCGAAGTGCTCGGACGACTGCAGCAGAGCTTTTGACGGAATACAGCCGACGTTAGTGCAGGTACCACCCGGCGCCGGCCCACCTTTGTCGTTTTTCCATTCGTCGATGCAAGCGGCCGAGAGTCCCAGTTGGGCTGCGCGAATGGCGGCTATGTAACCACCCGGGCCACCGCCGATGACGATGACATCAAAATTTTTCGACATGGCAGCCCCTTACAGATCGAGTAACAGACGGGACGGATCTTCGAGTACTTCTTTCATCGCGACCAGACCGAGCACCGCTTCACGGCCATCGATGAGTCGGTGATCGTAAGACATCGCGAGATAGTTTATCGGCCGGATGACGATCTGACCGTTCTCGACCACTGCCCGGTCCTTGGTCGCATGAACACCGAGAATCGCCGATTGCGGCGGGTTGATGATAGGCGTCGAGAGCATGGAGCCAAACACACCGCCATTCGAAATTGAGAAGGTACCGCCCGTCAGTTCATCCAGCGTGAGTTTGCCATCCTTGGCTTTCTGACCAAATTCGCCGATCTTCTTTTCGATTTCAGCGATGTTCATTTGATCGACATTGCGAAGAATAGGCACCACCAAACCACGTGGCGATCCGACTGCGATGCCGATATCAAAGTAGCCGTGGTAGACCACATCATTGCCATCGATCGAAGCATTGAGTACCGGGTACTTCTTGAGCGCGGCAACTGCGGCTTTCACGAAGAAAGACATGAAACCCATCTTCACGCCGTGCTCTTTTTCAAACTTGTCTTTGTACTTGTTCCGCAGGTCCATCACGGGCTGCATGTTGACCTCATTAAAGGTCGTGAGGATGGCGTTGGTTGATTGCGAATCCAGAAGACGCTCTGCGATACGGGCACGCAAGCGGCTCATCGGCACGCGTTGCTCGGGTCGGTCACCGAGATCAATACCGGCCGGCGCAGGCACTGCCGGCAGCGCAGCAGCGCGCGGTGCGGCGACTGTTGGCGCTGGTGAGGTCTTGTTCTGCATAGCGTTGATCACATCACCCTTGGTGACGCGTCCATCCTTGCCAGTGCCCGCGACGCTGTCGGCAGACATCTTGTTTTCTGCGAGCATGCGAGCGGCGGCAGGCATCGCAATCGTGCTGCTAGTTGCTGCAGCGCTGGCAGGTTTGGGTGCCGCTGCGGCAGCGGCTGATGCTGGTGCTGGTGCGGGTGCAGCCGCTGCACTGGCGGCACCTGCAACTGCGGTCGCTTCGGTGTCGATGCGGGCAATGATTTCACCCGCCACAACCGTACTACCGTTTTCTTTGAGAATTTCGACAATCACGCCTTGCGCGGGTGCAGGCAATTCCAGCACCACTTTGTCGGTTTCGATATCAATCAGGTTTTCGTCACGATCGACAGCCTCGCCAACTTTTTTATGCCACTGAAGCAAGGTCGCCTCGGCGACGGATTCAGATAACTGCGGAACAGGAACTTCAAGGATTGCCATAACACTCTCCGTTTCGGGTTGTTCTAACGGTGCACCGGCATCCGGTGCACCATCGGGTCATTGTTTTACTTGGTCAGCACGAAGCCTTTGAGCTTCGAGAAAGCGGTATCAATCAGCGACTTCTGCTGCGCGTAGTGCTTGTCGTAGTAACCCACTGCAGGCGAAGCACTCGCGGGTCGTCCGGCGTAAGCCAGTTTTTGGCCGTCCGACAGATTTTCCATGATGTTGTGCTGTATCTGGAACCAGGCACCCTGATTCTGCGGTTCATCCTGCACCCACACCAGCTCGCTGAAATTTGGATAGGACTTGAGTTCAGTCGACAGAGCCTTGTGCGGGAAGGGGTACAACTGCTCGACGCGAATAATCGCGACGTCCGATGCACCGCGCTCCTTGCGCGCATTGACGAGATCGAAATACACCTTGCCCGAGCAAGCCAGAACACGTTTGACTTTTTTGCGGTCGATGCTTTCATCAACCTCGCCCAACACAGTATGGAACGATCCTTTGGCCAGCTCAGAAAGCGGCGAACCTGCATCCTTGTTACGCAGCAGCGACTTGGGCGTCATGATCACCAGCGGCTTGCGGAACAGACGAATCATCTGACGGCGCAGCAGGTGGAAAATCTGCGATGCCGTCGTCGGTTGCACCACCTGCATGTTGTTGTCCGCGCACAGCTGCAAAAAACGCTCGAGACGTGCTGATGAGTGTTCAGGCCCCTGACCTTCGTAACCATGCGGCAGCATCATCACGAGCCCGGAAGCGCGACCCCATTTCACTTCGCCGGAGCTGATGAACTGATCGATCACCACCTGAGCACCATTCGCAAAATCACCGAACTGCGCTTCCCAGATGGTAAGCGTGTTGGGTTCTGCGGTCGAATAGCCATATTCGAAAGCGAGTACCGCTTCCTCTGACAGCACGGAGTCAATCACGAGGAAAGGCGCTTGCTGGTCCGAGACGTGCTGCAGTGGTATGTAATAACCGGCATCCCATTTCTCGCGATTCTGATCGTGCAGTACCGAGTGACGGTGGGTAAAGGTACCGCGACCCGCGTCTTGTCCGGTGATGCGTAATGCATACCCAGAAGACACCAGCGACGCAAACGCCAGATGCTCGCCCATGCCCCAGTCGAGGTTGGCTTCACCACGGCCCATTGCTGCACGATCGGCCAGAACTTTTTCAACCAGCGGGTGCACCTTGAAACCCTCGGGCACTTGCGTGATGCGTTCAGAAAGTCGCTTGAGCTCGGCGGCCGGCACGGAGGTGTCGGCAGCATCAGTCCATTTGCGGTTGAGGAAAGGCATCCAATCAACCGCGTATTTATTCTTGAAATTGGAGATGACCGGATCTACCGAGCTGCGTCCCGCATCCATGGCATCGCGGAAATCCTTGACCATGGTATCGCCACCATCGGTAGCAATTGTTCCTTGTGTGGCGAGCTTTTCTGCATAGAGCTTGCGCGTGCCGGGATGCTGACCGATTTTTTTGTACATCAACGGCTGCGTGAGCGCGGGCGTGTCCTGCTCGTTATGACCGAGTTTGCGGAAGCAAACGATATCGACCACGATATCTTTCTGGAATTGCATGCGGAAATCGAGCGCAATCTGCGTTGCAAACACAACCGCTTCCGGATCATCACCGTTCACGTGCAGCACGGGTGCTTCGATCATCTTGACGACGTCAGAGCAATACAGAGTCGAGCGTGAATCGCGCGGATCCGAGGTCGTAAAACCAATCTGGTTGTTAATCACAATGTGAACTGTGCCACCCGTACCGTAACCACGGGTCTGCGCCAGATTCAGCGTCTCCATCACGACGCCCTGCCCGGCAAACGCAGCATCGCCATGCACTAAAATCGGTAAAACCTGCGCGCCCTTTTGGTCACCCCGGCGATCCATACGCGCCTTGACTGAACCTTCAACGACAGGATTAACGATCTCGAGGTGCGAAGGATTGAATGCCAGCGACAAGTGCACCGGTCCACCCGGTGTGGAAATATCACTCGAAAAACCTTGGTGGTACTTCACGTCACCCGCAGGCAAATCATCACCGTGTTTGCCTTCAAATTCTGCAAACAAATCTTGCGGCATTTTGCCCAGAATATTGACCAGCACATTCAGGCGGCCGCGGTGCGCCATGCCAATCACAATCTCCTGAATGCCATTGCTGCCAGCACGCTGAATGGTTTCGTCCAGCGAGGCGATGAAACTCTCGCCTCCCTCCAGTGAGAAACGCTTCTGACCGACGTATTTGGTATGCAAATAGCGCTCAAGGCCCTCGGCTGCGGTCAGTCGATCAAGAATGTGAACCTTCTGCTCCCGCGTGAAATTGCCGGTAGACCTGCTGGATTCCAGTCGTTCCTGCATCCATCGCTTCTGGGTAGGGTCGGTAATGTA
>CAMBJI010000137.1 GCA_945867725.1 Bordetella parapertussis | reverse complement strand
CCGGGCGAAACTACTACCGGCAAAGACTTCAATATCGCTGATCCGACGAGCTACCTGAGTCACTGGCCCGAAGGTGGCAAGGCGCGACCACGATCTGCCACCATCGTCATCACACGCAAAGACGGCGGACTCATCGGCGCTGATCTTGTTTAACGAAACCACTTGTCATCGAACTGCAACCTATTAGTCATTATCTTGCATTAATCAGTCGTTACTCTTCTTGTATTACAACAAGGAGGAAGAACGATGCGACTGATGACCGTCGGTACGGATTCAACCCCGAACTTTCCCAAGCTCTCACTGAGCCTAGCCAGCACACCAGAGGAAGTTCGTGAAGTTCAGCGCCTGCGCTACAAAGTCTTCGTCGAGGCCATGGCTCTCGAAACGCTGGAAAATCACGAAGGACTCGAGAAAGACGAGTTCGATGAATATTGTGATCACCTGATCGTCCGCGATACCCGCACTCTAGAGGTCGTCGGCACCTACCGCGTACTGGGACAGAGCGGTCTGCAGGCCACACGTAGCTTCTACTCTGAAAGCGAATTTGATTTAGGGCGACTCGCCCATCTCCGCCCACGCATTCTCGAAGCAGGCCGTGCCTGCATTCATCCTGATTACCGTAGCGGTGGTGTAATCATGATGCTCTGGGCCGGCCTGGCCGCCTGCATGCGCAGAGAAAAAGCCGACTATCTGATCGGCTGCGCGAGTGTCAGTCTGGCTGATGGCGGCAACACGATCAACAGTATTTACAGACAACTCGCCGGCGAGCATCTTGCGCCACCCGAATACCGAGTCACGCCTCGATTGCCCTTCCCTTTGCATGAAGAGGCACTCACCAACAAAGCCACGCTACCACCGCTGATCAAAGGCTATCTCCGCAGTGGTGCATGGATTGGGGGCGAGCCGGCATGGGATCCAGATTTTCATAGTGCAGATCTGTTCATGATGCTGCCACTGGAACGACTCGACAGCCGCTACGCCAAACACTATCTAAAAGAAATGGAGACCGCGTGAACGCGAGAGAGAATTTCATGAGCACCGGTAAAAAATCCAAAAAAAATCCCCTTAAAAAAGCCAAACCTTTACACTTCAACACGATCTGGATTTCCGATGTTCATTTGGGAACAAGTGGATGCCAGGCCGGTCGACTACTAGAGTTTCTGAAGGCTACCGAATCTGACGTACTCTACTTGGTAGGCGATATCGTCGATGGCTGGCAGCTGAAACGGCGCTGGTACTGGCATCAGACCCACAATGATGTAGTGCAGCTGGTACTGAAAAAAGCTAAAAAAGGCACGAAGGTGATTTTCGTTCCAGGTAATCACGATGAAGCGATACGTCAATTCATCGGGCTGGATTTTGGTGGCATCAAAATTCGTGATGAACTGATCCATACCTGTGCCAATGGTAAACGCATGCTGGTACTGCATGGTGACCGATTTGACGGTGTGATTGCCTGCGCTAAGTGGCTCGCCTACGTTGGCGACTCGCTCTACACCATGATCCTGAAATTCAACCAGTACTACAACGCCTGGCGCGCACGCTCTGGTCTGCCTTACTGGTCGCTGTCGCAATACCTCAAGCTCAAAGTCAAAAATGCCGTGAGCTACATCACCTCCTTCGAAACAGCGCTCGCTGAAGAAGCGAAAAGACAAGGCGTCGATGGCATCATTTGCGGTCACATCCACAAGGCAGAAATCCGCGAGATCGATGGTGTCCTCTACTGCAATGATGGTGACTGGGTTGAGAGTCTGTCTGCGCTAGTAGAGGAAGCGGATGGTGAACTACGTCTGACCGACTGGCATGAGGTGATGCTACGCTGGGAGCAATCGCAATTTCTGCGCACCACCGAAGATGTCTACGCGGTGCCTGCATGACCGCAGCAATCCAACCGCTGCCAGTTTTCGGCGAATCACACTTTCCCTGCCCTGTGCATCCTTTGCATCACGCCACCAGCAACCAGCGTCGGATATTGCTGTTGTCGGTATCGGCGGGGAATGGTCATGTACGAGCAGCACAAGCGATCGCCGCACATGCGTGGGCTGATTTTCCGCAATTACGTCTGCAGCACATCGACATGATGCAGATCGTACCGACCCTGTTTCGCAAGTTGTACAGCGATTTGTACATGAAGATCGCGAGCGGTCTGCCGGAAGCCTGGGGCTGGCTCTACCGAAAAACCGATTGTGAGCCCGGTAACAGCCTCAGCGGAAGGTTGCGTCGAGGAATACAGCGTCTATGCGCACAGCGTCTTTTCAGCGAGATTGATCGCTTCAAGCCTGACGTGATCATCTGTACGCACTTTCTACCTGCCGAGGTGCTGGCAACGGCGCGCAATGAAAAGCGTATTGATTGTGAGGTCTGGGTACAAGTAACCGACTTTGACCTGCACCAGATGTGGCTGCATCCCGGCATTACCGGTTATTTCGTTGCTAACGAAGAATTAGCATTCCGTTTGCATCGTCAGGGTGTACCTCACAAGGATATTGTGGTCAGCGGTATCCCTGTCATGCCCGTGTTCAGTACTCGCCCCAATCGACTCGAGGCTGCAGCAAGACTGACATTGAATCCGGCCCGCTCCACTGTCCTGCTGATGGGCGGCGGCGCAGGCATTGGCATGGATCCGGCCTGGATCACTGAACTACTCAAGACCCAGCCGGAACTGCAGGTGATCGTCATGACCGGCAAGAACGCTGCGCTGCGCGAAGTACTGATGAACGTGGAGCGCGAGTATCCCGACCGCCTGCGCGCGATCGGCTTCACCGAAGACGTTGCGAGCCTGATGATGGCGGCCGATCTCGCCATCACAAAGCCCGGCGGACTGAGTACCTCGGAGTGTCTGGTTTGTGGCTTGCCCATGTTGCTGGTCAATCCGATCCCGGGACAAGAAGAACGCAATGCTGCTTTCCTGATGCAAGAAGGCGTGGCCCAGCGCGCAGATGATCCTCTGACCCTGCAATTCCGTCTGCAAAAGCTGCTTTCGGATCCGGAACGTTTGGCCTCGATGCGACAGCGTGCGATGGCATTGGGTAAACCACAAGCGGCTCAGCAGGTGCTTGGACACGTTGCATGAACGCGCCCATTGAGACACTGATACCCTTGATCAGCACCGTCCTGTTTGTACTACTCCTCGGATTTTTTTTCGCGAAACTAGAAATTGCGATTGAAGGTGATTCCGGTTGGGCCGCCAACCTGCCGACCTGGCGTATTGAACACCACTGGTTGTTGGATTTATTCTGGGGTGGTCGTGCGATGACGGGATATCACGCCTGGGCATTTTCGCTGGTAGCGCTTTTCTTTCATTTCCCGCTGATATTTGGTGGTGAGTACAGCTGGGCACTGGAGCAGCGTGTGCTGGCTTCGATCATGCTGTTTTGGGTGACGGAAGATTTTTTATGGTTTGTGCTGAATCCAGCCTTCGGCTTTCGACGCTTTGCCAAAATCCATGCGGGATGGCATAAGCACTGGGTTGCTGGTGCGCCGATTGAATACTGGATTTTTACGCCGCTGGGATTTTTCTTGCTGTGGCAATCTTATCAATGAAGGGTATTAGAGATCATTCTTCAGCGATGTAAATGGAGTGAGAATTTTTTTGATTGATTCATAAAATCATTAATTTCATTTCACAATCAAGAATTTTTAGGTACACGACGAAAGACGCTGGATCCCAGCTTTCGCTGGGATGACGGTGGGAATTTTACGGTCGTCTTAACCACTACCGTCATCCCAGCGAAAGCCGGGATCCAGCGTCTTTACATGTGCACGGAAACATCTTCTTCATTAAAGACAACATACTGACCGCTAAAGAGTCAGTAAAAACCGGTTTAAAAACATTCCGCTCAGTATTGGGCCCAGGCTGAATTCCATCCTCACTCTGGCACAGCGCCATCACTCAATCAATGAAAAATTCCGGCGCAAGCACTGCCTTAAGGAATATCTCATTCCCGTCAATACGCTCGCGACTGGCGATCCACCAGGCATTCGATTTTCTGATCGTCCAGCTCTGCTCCTCGCCCGTCAGAAGCAAAGCAGCCAATTCACCCAGCCAAGGCTGATGGCCGATCACCATGACCGGGCGACGACTGGCGGGCCAACCCGTTTCATCAAGTACCTCGGTTGCGCTGGCTTGAGGTCCGATGGCATCGACAATTTTGAATTTACGTCCCAGTGCATCAGCGGTTTGCTGAGTACGCGTCGTGGGGCTGCACAAAATGCGACAACCATCAGGCAAGCTGCGATCCAGCCAGGCACCCATGCGGGCGGCTTGCTTGCGGCCGTGGGGCGTCAGTTCACGTCCTTCATCAGGCTCACCCACTTCAGCTTGGGCATGACGCCAGAGAATGATGTCCA
Source organism: Bordetella parapertussis (assembly GCA_945867725.1). Classification (GTDB taxonomy): domain Bacteria; phylum Pseudomonadota; class Gammaproteobacteria; order Burkholderiales; family Burkholderiaceae_D; genus Pernthalerella. The sequence goes on along the minus strand of CAMBJI010000137.1, from coordinate 1,591 downwards.
TCAACGACCTAATGTCTGCATTAGAAATTCCTGCGCACTGAAACCCGCCTGATCAGATCGCGGGCGGCGACGATGATAAGTGCCATCGGCGTCGAGTTCCCACGAGTTCAGATTATCTTTCAAGTAAGGCATCAAGCCCTCCTGCATCACACGCTTTTTCAGAGTTTTGTCGAGAACAGGAAACGCTACTTCGATCCGGCGGAACAAGTTACGGTTCATCCAATCTGCGCTGGCCAGATACAAATCATCTTCGCCTTCATTATGAAAGCAGAAAATACGGCTGTGCTCGAGAAACCTACCCACAATCGATCGCACTCGAATACTTTCTGACAAACCTTGCACACCCGGACGCAGCACACAAGCCCCGCGCACGATCAAGTTAATTTTTACGCCAGCCCGAGATGCCTCGTAGAGCGCCTGAATAATCGAGGCATCTTGCAAGGCATTCATCTTGGCGATAATGTGGGCGTTGCGCCCCTCGCTAGCGATCTGCGCTTCCCGCTGAATCGCCTTAATTAACTCTTTATTCAAATCAAACGGCGCAACCCACAAATGTGTCAGGCGTTTCGGGCGAGTCAGGCTGGTGAGATTGATGAAAACTTCATTGACATCGCGCGCCATGGCCGGATTGGCTGTCAGCAAACCAAAGTCGGTATAAAACTTGGTCGTCGTTGGATGGTAGTTACCAGTACCTAGGTGTGCGTACAACTTCAGCTTACCTTCCTCGCGGCGTATCACCATCGCCATCTTTGCGTGTGTCTTGAGTCCCACAACCCCATAGACAACTTGCGCACCGACTCTCTCCAGTTTGTCAGCCCAGTTAATATTGGCTTCTTCATCAAAGCGCGCCATGAGTTCAACAATGACCGTCACTTCTTTCCCGTTACGGGCTGCGGTGATTAACGCTTCCATTAACGCGGAGTTCATGCCGGTGCGATAAATCGTTTGCTTGATGGCGACCACATTCGGATCTTCTGCTGCAGAACGAATAAATTCGATCACAGGCTGAAATGACTCAAACGGATGATGTAGCAGGATATCGTTTTCCGCGATCATGGCAAACAGATCTTGAGTCTCAGCGAGAGGTACGGAGAGCGATGGTAAAAACGGGGCAAACCTGAGGCCAGGCGTGGATGCGTAGTCGATCAGCTCATTGAGCCTGACCATATTGACTGGCCCGTCTACGCGGTATAGAAACTCGGGCGAGATCACGAACTGATTCAGCAGAAATTCTGCCAGATGATCGGGACAATTCTGCGCCACTTCAAGACGTACAGCAAAACCGAAATTTCGCGTCTGCAGCTCGCCCTTGAGTGCCTGCCGTAAATTTTTGACTTCTTCCTCATCAACCCACAGATCACTATCGCGTGTGACACGGAATTGAGAAAATCCAATGACTTCGCGTCCCGGGAACATATCTGCAATGTGAGCATGTATCACCGACGACAGCAGACAGTAGGCATCTGAATGACTGTCACCACTGGTGGGTAGCTTGATGACCCGTGCCAAAACGCGCGGCGCCTTGATGACGGCGATGGACGTGCCCCGTCCGAAAGCATCCTTACCGGCCAACTCGACGATGAAATTCAGG
>CAMBJI010000136.1 GCA_945867725.1 Bordetella parapertussis | reverse complement strand
CGAGGGCGATTTGCGTCGTGAATTGTCGATGAACATCAAGCGTTTGATGGATCTCGGTTGCTATCGCGGTATGCGGCATCGCAAAGGTTTGCCATGCCGTGGACAGCGTACCCGAACCAATGCACGTACCCGTAAAGGGCCGCGCAAAGCCGCGCAATCGCTGAAGAAGTAATCCTGTAGCGGATTCAAGGAAACCACCATGGCAAAATCACCGAACAACGCCGCATCAGCGCGCGTTCGCAAGAAAGTTAAAAAGAACGTTGCTGAAGGCATTGCGCACATTCACGCATCGTTCAACAACACGATTATCACGATCACTGATCGACAGGGCAATGCGTTGTCCTGGGCGACTTCGGGTGGCGCTGGTTTCAAAGGCTCACGTAAGTCCACGCCCTTCGCAGCACAGGTCGCTGCTGAGGCTGCTGGCAAAGTCGCTGTTGAATGTGGTGTCAAGAATCTTGAGGTCCGCATCAAGGGACCAGGTCCAGGTCGTGAATCCGCTGTCCGCGCGCTGAACAACTTGGGCATCAAGATTACGCAAATTCAAGATGTGACACCGGTGCCGCATAACGGCTGCCGTCCACCTAAGCGTCGTCGTATCTAATTTGTTGTCTTGGTAGTACCCGAAGGTAGCCCGCCGACATCGGCGGGTTTTGTTCTGAAGACCACTGTTCGGTAGCACGCAGACCGAACTTGCGCCAAGCGGAAAATTATTTTTTCCCCGTGGCGTTAAACGATAAGGAAAAATCGTGGCACGTTATATTGGACCTAAAGCAAAACTCTCCCGCCGTGAAGGCACCGACTTGTTCCTCAAGAGCGCACGGCGCTCTTTGGACTCCAAGTGCAAACTCGATTCCAAGCCAGGCCAGCATGGCCGCACTTCCGGTGCGCGTACCTCGGATTATGGCAATCAGCTCCGTGAAAAGCAGAAGGTCAAGCGCATGTATGGCGTTCTTGAGCGTCAGTTCCGCCGCTACTTCGCAGAAGCCGATCGCCGTAAAGGTAATACGGGTGAAATGCTGCTGAAATTGCTTGAAGCGCGTCTCGATAATGTGGTCTATCGCATGGGTTTTGCATCGACCCGCGCCGAAGGCCGTCAGCTCGTATCGCACAAAGCCATTACGATCAATGGCAACGTCGTCAACATTGCTTCTTATCAAGTGAAGGTTGGTGACATCGTGGCGGTTCGCGAAAAAGCGAAGAAGCAGGTTCGCATCGCTGAAGCTTTGTCATTGGCTGAGCAGTCCGGCTTACCTATGTGGGTGTCGGTCGATTCGAAGAAGATGGAAGGCTCACTCAAGTCGTGGCCTGACCGTTCTGACTTCAATCAGGAAGTCAACGAGTCTCTGATCGTCGAATTGTATTCCCGATAATTTTCCCGACATGGGCCGCGTTGCGGCCTGTGTCTTTCGATATGCCATCAGCCTTATCGGTGTAATGAGCCGAGGGTATTGAAAGGACATTCATGCAAAACAATCTCTTGAAACCCCGCATTATCGAAGTTGAGCCTCTGGGCCCAGGCCATGCCAAAGTTGTGATGGAGCCGTTTGAACGTGGCTACGGTCACACGCTGGGTAATGCCCTGCGTCGCGTGCTGCTGTCTTCCATGGTTGGCTACGCGCCAACCGAAGTCACTATTGCTGGTGTCGTTCATGAGTACTCGTCGCTCGACGGTGTGCAGGAAGACGTCGTTGATATCTTGCTGAATCTCAAGGGCGTGGTGTTCAAACTGCACAACCGCGATGAGGTCACACTGACTTTGAAAAAAGAAGGTGAAGGCGCTGTCCTCGCTTCCGATATCGATTTGCCACATGATGTCGAGTTGGTCAATCCGAACCATGTGATCGCCCATCTGACGCCCGGCGGCAAGTTGGATATGCAGGTCAAAGTCGAAAAAGGTCGTGGCTATGTGCCCGGCAATGTGCGACGGCTTGCAGAAGACGCGAACAAAACCATCGGCCGTATCATCCTTGATGCGTCTTTCTCGCCCGTTCGTCGCGTATCTTATTCAGTGGAATCCGCACGGGTCGAGCAGCGTACCGATCTCGACAAATTAGTGATCAACATCGAAACCAATGGCGTGATCACGCCGGAAGAAGCGATCCGTCAGTCCGCTCGTGTATTGGTTGATCAGTTGAATGTCTTCGCTGCACTCGAAGGAACCGAAACGGCCGCCGAAGCACCATCGCGTGCGCCAACCGTCGATCCTATCCTGTTGCGTCCTGTCGACGATCTGGAACTCACCGTACGTTCTGCAAACTGCCTCAAGGCAGAGAACATTTACTACATTGGTGACCTGATCCAGCGTAGTGAGAATGAGCTTCTGAAAACACCGAATCTGGGTCGTAAATCGCTCAATGAGATCAAGGAAGTGTTGGCTTCCCGCGGTCTGACTCTGGGCATGAAGCTGGAGAATTGGCCGCCCGTCGGCTTCGATAAGTAATTTATTCAACACTCACCGGCCCGCGCCGGCCTGATACGGTCGGCGATAGAAGAGCTGGATATATAAAACTGCAAAGGAAATATCATGCGTCATCGTCACGGACTTCGTAAGCTCAACCGCACGTCGTCACATCGCCTTGCCATGCTGCGCAATATGACAGTCTCTTTGCTTCGGCATGAAGCAATCAAGACCACGCTGCCAAAGGCAAAAGAACTGCGTCGCGTCGTCGAGCCCATTCTGACTCTGGGTAAAACAGACACCTTGGCCAACAAACGTCTCGCGTTCAGTCGTTTGCGCGATCGCGAAATGGTGCTTAAGTTGTTCGCAGAGCTCGGTCCACGTTATGCAAGCCGCAATGGCGGCTACCTCCGTATCCTGAAAATGGGTTTCCGTCAGGGCGATAACGCGCCGATGGCTTTTGTGGAACTGGTAGATCGTCCGGATCACACGACAGCTGTTGAGGACAATAGCGGCGAGTAAGCCCGTCGAGTGCCTCATTAAACAAAAGCCAGGGTAAGCCTGGCTTTTGCTTTTTCCGGTGTATTTAAAGGCTGCTTGATAAGTCAGAAGGTGGCGGGTTTGCTTTTGCACGCCATCCTTCGTAATCGAGAATTCATCCGAATAACTGAATGACTATTCTCACCGTAAAAGATCTTTATAAGTCCTATGGTGATGGCGATGCCCGCCACACGGTGGTCAATGGCATCTCATTCTCACTCGAGCGAGGACAGTGTTTTGGCCTGCTGGGCCCCAATGGTGCTGGCAAAACAACGACCTTGCGGCTCTGTCTGGGGCTGACCGTACCAGACCGGGGCAGCATCACGCTCGTCGGACATGAGGTGCCCGCCGACGCGCGGCAAGCACGATTGCGTATTGGCGTCGTGCCCCAGATGGACAGTCTCGATCCCGATTTTACTGTCGAAGAAAACATCTACGTCTACGGACGTTATTTCGGCATGAGTCGCGCACAGGTGCGTGAACGCATTGACTGGCTGCTGGATTTCTCCAGCCTCACAGCGAAACGACATGCGCGCATAGGTGAACTCTCCGGCGGTATGAAACGGCGGCTAACGCTGGCACGCGCACTCGTCAACGATCCCGACCTCATCTTCATGGATGAACCCACGACGGGTCTCGATCCACAGGCGCGACATTTAATCTGGCAGCGCCTGAAAGCCTTGCTCGCCCAAGGCAAGTCGCTGCTGCTGACAACGCATTTCATGGATGAAGCTGAGCGCCTGTGCGATCGATTGGCGGTTATTGATCACGGTCGGCTGATCGCCGAAGGAACGCCGCAGGCGCTAATCGCAGAACATATCGAATCACAAGTCGTCGAAGTCTATGGCGATAACGCGAGTCAGTGGGCTGGAAGCGCATCTCATTTGGCGGATCGTATCGAATTCAGTGGCGAGACTGCGTTTTGCTATACCGATCATCCCGACTCGCTTTTGCAGAACCTCGCAACAACCGAAGGCCTCCGTTATCTTCACCGACCCGCGAATCTTGAAGATCTGTTTCTCAAGTTAACCGGCCGCGACATGCGCGATTGAGGATCTCACCATGGCATCTATCTACTATCAGTTACCCCAATTCAGCCTGCGCTTTATACCCGTCTGGCAGCGTAATTTCCTTGTCTGGCGCAAGCTCGCCTTTACCAGCGTCGTGGGTAACATCGCCGAGCCATTGATAACCTTGGTCGCGTTTGGCTATGGACTCGGGAGCATGTTGCAGAGCATCGATGGCGTGCCGTATATCGCCTACCTGGCCAGCGGCGCGATTTGCATGTCCGTGATGATGGCGACCACCTTTGAAGCGCTTTACTCCGCTTTCTCTCGCATGCATGTGCAAAAAACCTGGGATGCCTTGCTCAACACGCCGCTGGATCTTGATGACATTGTGCTGGCTGAAATGCTCTGGGCTGCCAGCAAATCGCTGATCTCCGGGATTGCCATCCTTTTGGTGCTGCTTGCCTTGGGTATCGGTTGGTATCCCGGTGCCTTACTGGTGCCACCGCTACTTTTTCTGGTGGGTGTCACCTTTGCTTCAATCGCGCTTGTTATCAACGCGCTTGCCAAGGGTTATGATTTTTTTACTTATTACTTCACGCTCGTACTCACGCCCATGATTTTCCTCTCGGGCGTCTACTACCCCGTGACGCAACTCCCGGGGTGGTTGCAGGTCATTGCGGGCTACTTGCCGCTGAGCGCCGCAGTTCATCTTGTGCGACCATTGCTGCTCGGTCAAATGCCAGATCAGGTGCTGCCGTCTTTATTGCTGCTGCTCGCGTATTGTGTGGTCGGTTTTTACTTGGCGACTGTACTCACGCGTCGTAGATTACTGAAGTAAACCCGAGATCAATCTCATGGAGCAGGTCTTCATTGTCATGACCCATTTGCCGGATGCGGCGACTGCCGACGCGCTCGCTGGTGCTTTGGTTGAGGCCAGGCTGGCTGCCTGTGCAAGTCTGACTACGGGAGTGCAGTCCGTATACCGATGGCAGGGCAAGATCGAAAGAGCCAACGAAGTCACCCTGACAATCAAAACCACCCAGCGTCATTATGCTGCGCTAGAGGCCGCCATACGCGCCGCACATCCTTACGAGCTGCCGGAGATTATTGCCTTGCCGGTTGTGGCCGGACTTCCCTCATATCTCCATTGGATCGTCGCTGAAACTTCGCCCGATTATCATGCTTAGGTTTTTCAATTCGCTACTAATTCTGTTCACCTTGCTATGGCTGCGTCCGGTCATGGCCGAGGATCAGTTTATGCCGCCTGAACAAGCGTTTCGTTTCAGCGCGACGATGATCGATGCGACGATGATTGAAGTTCGTTTCGATGTCGCTGACGATTATTACCTTTATCGTGAGCGGTTTGCTTTCAAGGCCGAAGGCGTGCAGCTTGGAACGCCCGTCATCCCGGCAGGGAAAATGAAATTCGATGAGACTTTCAATAAAACAGTTGAAATCTACCGGCAGCAAGTTCTGATACGGATACCCGTCAAGACCGATGCGCCATTTACCCTGACTGTCAGCAGTCAGGGTTGTTCGGATCGCGGTCTCTGTTACGCGCCCATGGAGTCCATAGCCAAATTGGCGCCCGCTAATCTTCCTCTGTCTGGGACCCGCGAGGCGCCCGCTGCATCAGTGCCTGATACAGCTACGACAGAAATGGGTCGCATTGAGGCATCGCTGGCCAGTGGCAACCTGCTCTTGATTCTTCCGCTCTTTTTTCTGCTGGGTCTGGGCCTGTCGTTGACGCCGTGCGTCTTGCCGATGGTTCCCATACTCTCTTTCATCATTGTGGGCGAAGGCGAGCGCACCAGCCGCAGTCGGGGTTTTGTTCTTTCCCTTGCCTACGCGATGGGAATGGCGCTGGTGTACACCGCACTGGGCATTGCGGCTGGACTGATTGGTGAAGGTTTGTCGGCAGATCTTCAGAGCCCACCTGTGCTCATCACTTTCGCGCTTCTCATGGCAGTGTTGTCACTCTCTATGTTCGATGTTTA